>URYB01000019.1 GCA_900552085.1 uncultured Lachnobacterium sp. | reverse complement strand
CGGCATGCCTGTGTTCCAGCATAATCGAACTCTGCTGCCTGTCCAATTACGATTGGACCGGAACCGATAACTAATACTTTTTTGATATCATGATTTCTTGGCATTACTGATTTCCTCCCATCGTCTGTAATGTGCCGTCGGTGCTTTGTTCCATCATCTTAATAAAACGGTCAAACAAGTACGCAGAATCCTGTGGTCCAGGGCAGGCCTCCGGATGGAACTGCACGGTAAAAATGTTCTTTCCAATATATTCAAGACCCTCGTTCGTACCATCGTTAACATTGACAAATGCAGGCTTTGCCACAGCCGGGTCGAGTGTATCTGTATCTACAACATATCCATGGTTCTGGGAAGAAATATAAACACGGTTGGTTGCTAAATCCTTCACCGGATGATTTCCACCACGGTGTCCGTATTTCATCTTATGTGTATCTGCACCTGTTGCAAGTGCCATCAGCTGATGTCCAAGGCAGATTGCAAAAATCGGTACATTGCTGTCATATAACTTCTTAATCTCCGCAATAATCTCTGTACATTCCTTTGGATCTCCAGGTCCGTTACTGAGCATAATGCCGTCCGGATTGGTCGCAAGAATTTCTTCTGCGCTGGTGTGTGCCGGATAAATGGTCACTTCACATCCACGGGCATTCAAAGATTTTGCAATATTATTTTTTGCACCCAGATCAAGCAGTGCAACTTTCTTTCCGTTGCCTTTTAATACTTTTTTCTCGCTGCTGGTTACTTTATCAACCACATTTCCGGTTGTGTATGCCTGAAGCTTTGGAAGAATCTCATCAAGATTGTAATTCTCATTGGTTGTGATCATTCCGTTCATGGTTCCCTTTTCACGGAGAATCTTTGTAAGTGCACGGGTATCAATGCCCGCAACTCCCGGAATATCATGTTTTGTCAGGAAATCCTGAATCGTTCCCTCACAACGGAAATTACTTGCGTTGCGGGAAAGTTCTCTTACAATGTATCCATCCGGCCATGGACGAGCGGATTCCATATCCGGTGTAATTCCATAATTTCCGATCAGAGGATATGTCATAACCACTGCCTGTCCTGCATAGGAAGGATCTGTGAGAACCTCAAGATATCCTGTCATAGAGGTATTAAATACAATTTCGCTGATAACTTCGCGCGTAGAACCAATGCTTTGTCCTGCAAAAACGGTTCCATCTTCAAGTATCAAAAAAGCTTTCATTCTGTGCCCTGCCTTTCTGTGTGTTTTCCTGCATCTTGGCAAAAAAAAAGAGGGAATCTCTTTTTCATACCATCCATTTTCGACAGAATTATCCTTTCTGCCTAAATTGTAAAAAGTTTATCATAATATGACACTTTTTTCAACTATTTTCGATGGAGAAAAAAGTGCCGAGATTTTATTAATAAATATACATATTTTATGCATTTTGTTCAGAGAGCCTGAAAAAGCGGTAAATAAAGTGTACACCCTACAGCAACTGCATGATAAACACAATTGCAATCGCCGTGCAGATTGCAAGTCCTCCCAGTGAGGTTGCAAGTATGGCGGCTGTCGGAATCTCTTTTTTCGGATAATCCGTAGATTCTACCGATTTTGCGTGCATAAATACATAAGGAACCGGCTGTGGGTTCTGTACTGCCTTGAACTTATTTTTTGAGAAATAGGATGCGGTCCATGCCGGCATGGCATTGACTGTCACCTGTGCAAGTTCCAATGTTCCCCGGGCATACTCCCGCATGGCAAGAAGCAATTTCTTTCCATAGCCCCGCCGCTGGTAATACGGCAGAACGTAAAGCAAGGTAATATGCCCTTCGCTCTGCATACCCGAAACTGCCACCATATTGTTCTGTTCATCGTACGCTGCCCAAAGTGTCAGTTTCTGTTCTTCCATCAGTTGTCTTATATTTTCTTCCCGCACATACGTGTAAAAAGATTCAATCAATTGTGCCTCGTTGATCGTATTCCTGAGGCAATATTCAAAAACTCCCCGCGCAAGCTGAACCGCCTTCGGCACTTCTTCTGTCTGTAATATCTTTATTTCCATTTTATTATTTCCTTCTTCCCTGTCACTTTCTATATTTATTCAAAAGAACCATAACCAGTTTCATCTACAGCAGGAATTACTACAAAGAATCTTCCGTCAACCGGTCCCGCAATCCGCTGTATCGTTTCAACTGTGAATTGTTTTCAATCATCTGATGAAAGGTTGTATCATTCCCCACTATGGTAACACATTTTTTTGCACGTGTAACCGCCGTATATAACAAATTCCGGTTCATGAGCATTCTCGGTCCGGACAGCAGCGGAATCACAACTGCCGGATACTCCGATCCCTGCGATTTGTGAATCGTGACCGCATAAGCCAGTTCCAGTTCATCTAACAGTTTGTATGGATACTCTACCATACGGCCTTCATCAAAGGACACGGTCAGCGTCTCTGCAAAATCATTGATTTCCTCTATGATGCCCATATCGCCGTTGAAAATTCCGGTTCCCTTGTCAATGCACAGACCATATTTGCTTCGTATTTCCCACTCCAGCTGATAATTATTCTTCGTCTGCATCACTTTGTCGCCTTCGCGGAATATCGTACTTCCATGTTCTTTCTCCCGCTTACGTTTATCCGCCGGATTCAAATACATCTGCAAAATGCCATTCAGCCGTTCCACGCCAAGCAGACCTTTGCGCATTGGCGTCAGTACCTGAATGTCATACTCACTCGCTCCAACAAATTTTGGCAGTTTCTGTTTGATCAGCTGTAGTGTTACATTGATGATTTTATCCGCCTCATATCGCTTTAAGAAAAAGAAGTCCATGCTCTTGTTGTCCAGACTTACCGGTTCTCCACGGTTGATTTTGTGGGCATTGACAATAATGTCACTGGTACTTGCCTGACGGAAAATCTTCGTCAGCTTTACGGTATGAAATTCGTTCGAATCGATGATGTCCTTGAGTACGCTTCCCGGCCCGACGCTCGGAAGGTGGTTCACATCTCCCACAAGAATCAGGCGTGTACCTGCCGCTATGGCTTTCAGCAGCGCATACATCAGGGAAATATCGACCATAGACATCTCATCAATTATTATGACGTCTGTTTCCAGAGGATTCTGCTCATTTCTCTCAAAACCGGCGTTGCCCTCCATGCCACCGTTCAGTTCCAGCATGCGGTGAATGGTTCTTGCCTCAAATCCAGTTGTCTCACTCATTCTTTTTGCTGCACGTCCCGTCGGTGCCGCCAGAAAGATGTCCATACCTTCCAATTCAAAATAACGGATGATTGTATTGATTGTCGTTGTTTTACCGGTACCAGGTCCTCCCGTAATGACGAGCAGTCCATTGCGCACCGCCTCTTTTACAGCCTCTACCTGATGCTCATCCAGATCCATCTTCGTCTGCTTTTCAATCTGACGCAGCCGCTCTTCAATTTCAATATCCGGCACATCAAAGCTGGCATTCAACTGTTTGAGCATCGTTGCCGTGTTTGCCTCCATATAGAAAAAGCTGCTGGCATAAATCTGTGTCGTATCATCGACCTGGCGCATAATGATTTTGCGGTCCATCGCCAGATTCATATAATGCTTTTCTATATATTCCGGTTCAATCTGCAGCAGATTGCTGGCACGCTGTGTCAGTTCCGGCATCGGAAGATATGTATGTCCCTCATTGGATGCCTGAAGGAGTGCATACTGAATTCCGCTTCGGATACGGAAATCGGAGTCCGTACGGATTCCCACACGGGATGCAATCTCGTCCGCCGTACGAAAGCCCACACCTTCCACATCATCTGCCATACGATAAGGATTTTCTTTTAATATTCCATAAATTTCCTGTCCGTATGTATTATATATTTTGACCGCAAGTGTCGTACTGATTCCATATTGCTGCAAAAAAATCATTGCCTGCCGCAAGTCCCGCTTGGCATTTACCTGATCCGCAATTTCCATGGCTTTGCGCTCACTGATTCCCTTTACTTCTGCAAGGCGCTCCGGCTCTTCCTCAATAATCCGGAAAGTATCACTTTTAAAACGCCGCACGATTCGGGCTGCCAAAGCAATACCAACGCCTTTGATTGCACCGGGACCCAGATACCGCTCGATGGCCATTTCATCTTTCGGTGCTTTTTCTTCAAAGCTCTTTACTGCAAACTGCCGTCCGTACGTCGGGTGATCGGTATAGCTTCCATGCGCCTCTATATTTTCTCCCTCTGCGATATCTGAAAAAGTTCCCACACAGGTTACCTCTTCTTCGTCGCAGATCATTACAAGTACGGTATATCCATTGTCTGCGTTTCTGTATATAATATGGTCTACATAACCATTGATCATTTCGTCTTCTGTCTGTTGCCTGTTTTCCAACACGTCTTCCTCTTTTTCCGGCTGTTGGCCTTTTTCTATGTTCCATTATGAATCAGTTTTCCGTTCCTTGCAAGGGTAAATAAGTATGTGCTTGCTTTTCCTTTATAATAAAAATGCACCCGGCTTCCGGGTGCACTCTCTATCTTACTCTGTCATATTAAGATTTCTTTTCATTTGCTCGTACAACTGCTGGGTATAATTCTCTCCGATCTGATCGACCACTTCGTCTGCCACCAGTTCAATTGCCTGATCCATATACATGTCTTTGTACTGCGACATCGTGGAATCTTCATCATCCGATGTAAATGTATCTTTGACTTCCTTGAGCATCTGCTCAACAAAATAAGATTCAAAATCCTTAATTACACTTTTTAATTCATCTTCGGACGAATTCGATGAAATGTTTTTCAACGAACTCTGCAATGCATTGCCGGTCGCAGATGTGGCATTTGTCTTTGCCGATGTATAGTTTGAGTTAAGTCCTGATAATCCGGATAAATCCATTCGCTATTCCTCTCTTTCGAATATCAGTCATACGCTGATAAAACTATTGAAGGAAGTTCCATCTTTCATGAAATTCCCTTTATCGCTTCAGATTGTTTGCTGTATCCAGCATGGAATCTGCGGTCGTGATTGCCTTTGAATTCAATTCGTAGGCACGCTGCGCAATAATCATATTGACCATCTCATCCGCAACCTGCACACTGGAGCCTTCCAGATAATGCTGACAAACCTTGCTTGCTTTCACACCGTTGGTCGTTCCTTCGAGCATTGGATTTCCCGATGCAGATGTTGCAGCAAGACGACTGGAGGAAAGTTTCTCCAATCCTGCTGGATTATTAAACTGATAGATTCCGAAAGACTGGTTTAACGAAACGACGTTTCCTGTCTTTGCATCTTTATAACCAATGGAACCGTCCTGACTGAATACCATACTCTGTGATGTGGTTCCCTTCGGAACCATAATTTCATTTCCGCCTGCATCGAGCACCGGACATCCCTGAGAATCTGTAAGAATCGTATTTCCTGCCGCGTCAATACTCCAGGTAAAGTTACCGTTTCTCGTATAGTAAGTCTGTCCATCTTCTCCGCGGATCGCGAAAAATCCGTCTCCCTCGATTGCAAAGTCGGTATCATTGTCGCTTTCCAGCAGCGCTCCCTGCTTATAGATCGAAGTCGTCGCAGCCACACGTGTTCCTAATCCGACCTGTGCACTAACCGGTTTCTGTTCTCCGTTCGCAGATGTTGTCTTTGTCTGTAATGTTTGGTACAGCAATGACTTGAACTCTGTCCGTTCCGCCTTGTACCCATTTGTATTCACATTTGCCAGGTTATGTGAAATTGTATCTACATTTGTCTGCTCCGCAATCATTCCTGTGGCAGCAGTATAAAGTGCACGCATCATAAGGCACTCTCTCCTTTCGATATCGGTATCCTGTTATCTTTCACTACTGTACCCTGCCCACATTGTTCACGGCACGGTCCAAAGTACTGTCAATGGAAGTAATCACCTTCTGATTTGCCTCGTACGCTCTCTGAATGGTAATCATATTGACCATCTCATTGACTACATTGACATTGGAAGTTTCCAGCACTCCCTGTTCTATCTTTGCGTCCGTCGCAATCCGGTTGCCGCCATCCAACAGGTTGTACATATTCTCTCCATATTTTTCCAGATAATCGTAATTGTCTACATCAACGACTCCCAGGGTTCCAACCACCTGATCATTCTGAATGATATATCCCATCTTGTTCACGGTAACTGTGGCATTCGGATCTACCTGAATAAAATTGTTCCGGCTCGGATCACCATTCATCGCACCGGTCGCATTCAATACATAATCACCGTCTTTGGTAACAAGATAGCCTTCAGTATTGACCGTAAAAGAACCGTCTCTTGTATATTTTACAGAAGTGTTTCCCTGTTTATCGGTAAAAGCAATTGCAAAAAATCCGTTTCCATCAATTGCAAAATCTGTCGTGTTGTCCGTAACCTTAAAACTTCCTGTGGAATAATCGGTATACACCTGTCCCAAATGCACGCCATATGTAATGCCGCCAAGCTTCTTTGGCAAATAGGCATTCGAACTGTCTTTCAATCGAAAAGACATCTCATCTGCAAATGTGCGGGATGTCGTGCCTTCTTTCTTATATCCAGTTGTATCTGCATTCGCCAGATTATTCGCCAGAACATCAAGTCTTTTCATTTCATTGACCATGCCTGTATGGGCTGTATATAAACCTTTTACCATGCCTTACCTCTTCTTTTCTATACCATACAACAACCGATTATCTTCTAACCCTTATGTTATATATCGGCACTTTTCTAAAATACTTTACAACAAAAGTGCGCATATTTGCGCACTTTTATAATTACTTATTAATCATCATCTCTTTTTCCTGCAAGGAACTCTACATACTTTCCGGTTCCAATTGCAACACAGGTCATTGGATGTTCTGCTGTCATGGTATTAATACCGGTTCTCTCTTCGATCAGTTCCTCGAGACCACGTAATAATGCACCACCACCGGTAAGTACGATTCCACGATCTGCAACATCGGCTGCAAGTTCTGGTGGAGTCTTCTCCAATACAGAGTGTACCGCTTCTACAATCTGTAAAGTTGCCTCACGCAAAGCTTCCTCTGTCTCTTCAGAGCTTACCGTGATTGTTCTAGGTAAACCTGTTACAAGGTTACGTCCACGCACATCCATTGTCTCATTCTGTGCCAGCGGATAGCATGTACCGATCTTGATCTTGATATCTTCTGCGGTACGCTCACCAATCAATAAATTATGTTTCTTTCTCATATAACGGACAAGTGCCTCATCAAAATCATCACCTGCGATTTTGACAGAAGTACTTACAACAGATCCACCGAGGGAAATAACAGCAATATCCGAAGTACCACCTCCGATATCTACAATCATGTTACCACATGGTCTGGAAATATCGATTCCGGCACCGATTGCTGCTGCGATCGGCTCCTCGATAATTTCTACTTCACGGGCACCTGCCTGATAAGTTGCATCCTCAACGGCTTTCTTCTCTACTTCTGTTACACCGCTTGGTACACAGACACTGATGCGTGGTTTACGAAAGCTCTTCTTACCAAGTGCCTTCTGAATAAAATACTTGATCATCTTCTCAGTAACAGTGTAATCAGAGATAACTCCCTGACGAAGCGGACGAACCGCAACAATATTGCCCGGTGTACGACCAAGCATCAGGCGTGCTTCCTCGCCAATGGCTTTAATCTTATTTGTATCTCGGTCAAAAGCCACAACAGACGGCTCCTTTAAGACAACTCCCTTGCCTTTGATATATACTAAAATACTCGCAGTACCTAAATCAATTCCGATATCTGATCCGATCATTCCAAAAATGCCCCTTTCTGTCTTACTGTTATCTATCTGTAACCTGGTTTCACGCAGGCGCAAAACCGCAGTTAATCATATTTTGTGCATACAGTAACATTATATACAATTAATTCCATTTTTCAAACTTTTTTTTCATTTTAAGTTATTCTTAACATTTGAGACATCATATCGGTCTTTTTTCTCGTCTTTTTGCTCACTCGAGGCTCTGATAAAGAGAGTACCACGGCACTGTGGAAGGAAGCTTTTTGAAATCGGGGCGCTCGTATTCATACACCTTCGTGTCATTGTCGATTCGGATCACCCGATCCGCAAGCGACAGCGCGTCTGCCATATTGACCGCCATGATCACGACCGCAATTCCACGATCCAGCAGCCGTTTCTGCAATTCCCATATCAGGACTCTGTGCGCAAGATCTTCTCCCTTGAACGGCTGAATACAGAAAACGATCCTCGGCTTCTGCAATAAAACCCTCGTGTAGACCAATTCACTCTTCTGCTGCACCGTCAGTTCCGAAATCTTCCGCTCGCAGATGTCTTTCCCCATGTGTTCCTCAAGCATTTTTCTAAGATTCGCACGCACCTTAGCTGAATGCCACACCTCAGGGACTCTGTGATCCATGCAGATGCATAGATTATCAAGCACCGACATATGTGGGAAAATCATACTTTCCCACGGCTTCTCCATGATAACAGCAATCCTCCGATCCATGATATTGTCGACCCGTTCTCCGTCCATATAGAGTTCGCCCGCATCCGGTATCTGCGAAAGCAAAAGAATCTGCAACAGTTCACGTGATATCTTCTGTTCCAGACACTGAATTGCCAGACACTCCCCTTCTCTGACCGAGAAGTCAAGTTTTCTCAGATACTGTCCGGTCAGATTCCACACTTCGAAAAATGCCTTCCTCGGTTTTCCATTCCTCTGGTTTAACCGGTTCTGTACTTTCATTGTATATTCTTCTGAGCAATGCCGGATCGCGTTCTCGACCATCTCCCGCCCCTGCAGGATCTTTACAACACGCTTGTCCAGCATCAAAGCAATCCGGTCGCAGATGACAGCGAGTTCCTCGTGATGTGGACTGATATAGAGAAAAGAAAAGCCTTTTTTCGCATAATGCCGCATCAGTTCATACAGCCGGTTCATCTCACTGTCACTGATGATCGTGCTGATTTCCTTCATCACGATCAGCCGGTTATCTGCAACCACTGCACGCAGCATTTCCACAACAATCCGCTCAAAAGGTGTCAGTTTTTCTACCATAGTATAAGGATTAATAGAAATTCCAGTCTCTTCCAGAAAAGGCGCCATCTGTTTCAGAAGAAAACGTTCATTCAGTAAATGCTGCCGGAACCCGCTCCGTAACACCATAACATTCGTCAGCACACTCTGTCCGTCTACCAGAGAACTGATATCTCCGATAATCGAGATCCGGTTCTTCATATGCCGCTCACTCACCCAGGAATCCACCAGCGTATCCCTGTAATAAAGATATCCGTGATACAGCGGCGGATACTCATGCAGCACCTTAAGGAGCGCCAAAAGTCCATTTGCCCCAATCGGCAGCAGCCCCATGATCTCGCCCTCAAAAATATTAAGATCAAAGTCCTGTAACAGTGTTTTTTCATTCTCGCAATAGGTTACATGTTCCATTCTTAATATTTCTTTTCTCATTTGAGCACCCCATGGTTTGTCAGTTCCCGCTCATCACTGATTGCCGGAATCGAGATCTCCACATCCGTTCCCACATTCTCCAGTGAATAAATGTGTAAGCCATACTCTTCACCGAAAATCAGATGAATACGGTGATTGACATTGTACAAAGCAATACCGCCTTTTTTCTCTCGTCTCGCATCGGAAATCTGATGGTCATTTCGACCAAGCCGCTGATTCAGTTTTGCGAGCGTCTTCTCATCCATTCCGACCCCATCGTCTGAGACGCAGATCAAAAGCCGGCTCTCCGTCAGAGACAAATGAATGGTCTGCGTTCCTTTGCCGAGTTTTAATTCCGTTCCGTGAATGATGCTGTTCTCCAGGATTGGCTGTAGGCTAAGCTTCGGAATCAGACAGTTACGAATTTCATCCTCATTGTCTTCCTCGAAATCAATCACCAGCCGGATTCTGTCCCCAAAGCGATACTGCTGGATCTTAAAATAAATCTCACAGTTATTCAATTCTTCCCCAACCGTCACAAGATTGTCCACCTTGCTGATCGTGTAGCGAAAGAATGTTGCCAATGCTTCCGTCATATCTGCCACACTGTCCACCCCTGCGATCAACGCCTCGCTACGGATTCCGTCCAATGTATTATATAAGAAGTGCGGGTTGATCTGATTCTGCAACGCAAGATACTGTGCCTGCCTCTTGTTCAGAATAAACAGGTTGGTCGACATTAAAATCTCACGGATTTTTTCATTTTCCCGCTTTGACTCCGGTGTGAGCATCACATTACCCGCTTCCATCTGGTCGTAAGCATCAAGAATCATATAGCCATCCAGGAATTGTCTTCGCAGGGTCTCTTCTCTGCAGAACGGACGATAGATCCAGGCAAAAAACACAATACTCAAAAACAGTGCCAGAAGTGCCGTCAGAATCAGCGGTGCCGCCGAATCTCCATGCCGGTAAATTCCAGTCATCTCCACCACCATGATCACACTAAGGCCAAGCAGGATCATTCCTGTCAGCACACTGACCCGCGTAGAAATATAGCGGATTTTACCGTGTTCTTTTTTCATAGCGTGCCTCCCTATCCGTAAAGTTTCCGAAATACTGCAGGCTTCACGCCCACAACCTTATCAAACATCTGCGTAAAATGCTTCTGATCATTGTAGCCTACTTTTCTGCAGATCTTCGCCACAGAAAGATTCGTATCCCTAAGCATGATCTTCGCCTCTTCCATACGAAGATTCGCCAGATATTTTGCAAATCCAACATCCGTCTCTTTCTTGAACAGTACGCTAAAATACGCAGGGCTCAATCCTACCTGGCTGCTCACCTCATCCAGCGAAATCTGTTCCATATAATGATTTTTCATATATTGTTTTGCCAGACGCACCGGTCTGGTCGAATCTTCCTCATACTGATCAAGCTTCTCTCTGAACAACCGGTTTTCAAACTCTTTCAACGTACCGATCAGTTCTCTTGCACCGGAGCAGGCGTTACAGGATTCCTCAAACTTTTTCATAACATCGGTTTTGTCCTGCAGATTCATCCGTATAATGAACAGCTTTCCGGCTTCTGTGACCGCCTCAAACAATTCGAATCCCTGTGCATCCTTTGTGTCAAAAATCTCGTGTGCCAGATGATCATTTGCAGCCTCAACCGCCTCTGCGCTTAAAGTTTCAAATGCATAATCCAGTTCCCTTGTATACTGCTCAAACAGTTTCTTCTCATAAAGCACCGGATTCCGCTCCTGATAGAGATACATCCTTCCATTGCCCTTCAGTAGGCGGTCCTTCAATACAAATCGCGCGTTCTGCAGCGATGCGCCAAGGCGTGTCGGTTCCGTCTCAAAAGTGCCGAGTGCCAATGTAAATACCGTATCCCCAAACAGATGCTGCTGCATGTTCATCTGATTTAATGCATCCTGCAAGCTTTTTTCCACATCCTGCTGCCGGTCATGTGCGCAGTTTAACACGCCATATATATTGAAATGGTGCTGATAAAAACTCCACTCATAACAATTCTTGCGCAGGCCACATTCAAACACCTTCTCCATCCGTTCCTGATAGGTCGGCATCATATTGTGTGTTTTCTCGTGATCCGTATCGTCCACCCGCAGACAGAATCCTAAGAAAAGGCCTTCTCTGACAGGGAAATGATACTGTTCCTCAAACATTTCTTCCGTGATCGCCGGAGCCTGAATATCAAGAAGCCTCTCGATCATAAGCTGACGGAGCTTTCTCGCATCTTCCTTCTGATGTCTCTTCGTATCCTCGTGTGCAGCTTCTTCCTGCCGCATTTCTTCTATTTTGACTTTGATCTTCTGCAATGTCTCGCAGAGTTCCTCCTTGTTGATTGGCTTCAGCAGATAATCATACACGCCGTATTTCAACGCCGCCTGTGCATAAGAGAAATTTGCATAACCGCTGATGATCACAATCTGCAGATCCGGGCAGATCTCGTGTGCACGCCGGATCAGATCAAGACCATCGCATCCCGGCATCCGGATATCCGTGATCAGGATGTCAGGATGTTCCCTTTTTAATAATGCCAGCGCCTCGATTCCGTTTGATGCAAATCCAGCCAGTTCCAACCCGATCTCATCCCAATCGACCAACGCCTGGATCAGCCTGCAAATTCGGTTTTCATCATCTGCAATTACAACTTTCATTCTAATTCCCCCGATAATTTTCTATTTCTACCATCATTATACTATATCTCTTTTTTATATGCAAAGACAGCCACTGCAAGAAGCAGTAGCCGTCTCCACTTGGATGTAATGAGAATATTTTTATCAATTTACTCGATATTATCTTTGGTCAGAACAGATACACCGGTATCGGTAACTTCACCATTGTGGCTGTTGCCGCCTACCGCATCGATACAGGCATCTACACCAAGCTTACCCATCTGATCCGGATTCTGTGACATTGTTGCCAGTAAGAAACCATCTTTAATGAGTGACTTAATGGAATCAGAAGTGTCGAAACCTACACCAATGATATCTGCATTTCCGGAAGCCTTAATCGCATTTCCTGCACCTGTTGTCGATCCTTCGTTACAACCGAAGAGTCCGACAACGCCCTGTGTGATATAGTTCTGTGCTGCTTCCTGTGACTTTGCTGCATCACCATCACAGTACTGTGTCTCAAGGAGATTGAAATCAGTTCCTTCAAATGCGGAGCGGAAACCGGTCTCACGGTCAACACATGACTGGGTTGCTGTATTTACATTGATAACTCCGATATCACCGGATGTGATGCCTTTGTCCTCTAATGCCTTAATCATTGTCTCGCCAGCAGTCTTACCAGCTGCTACGTTATCTGTTGAGAAAGTTGCCTCTGCTTCTACATTTGCAGGAGAGTCAACATATACAACCTTGATTCCGGCTGCGATTGCATCCTGTAATGCTCCAGAAATGGAATCCGGTCCGTTGGCAGCCACCATGATGGCATCGTATCCGTTTGCAACCGCATTGTTTACACATTCGATCTGCTGTGCATCATCCTTTGTGTTTGGTGCATTAAAGTCAAGTGTAACGCCCTTTGCCTTGGCCTCAGCTTCTGCACCGTCCTTCAGATTTAACCAATACTGGTCAATGGAATCCATTGTGATCAATGCGATCTTAACATCTCCGCCTGCGGTGCTGTTATCTGCACTTGATGCATCTGACTGTGTGCCTGCGTTCGCGTTGCTGCTGGATGCATTGCCCCCACCGCATCCAACCAGTGATGTAACTGCAAGTGCCATACAACACAATGCTGCCAATACTTTTTTCTTCATAGTTTCATATCCTCCTTAATGAATACTTGATTTATTTACACAGGTCTGATTCGACCACTATGTACTCTGTTATTTGTTTTTCTTCTTAAGTCCTTTTCCACTTCGGCTTACGATATCAAGCAATACCGCACATACTACGATGACACCGATAACGATACGCTGGATACCAACCTGTGCGCTGACCATGTTGAGACCATTCTGTAATGTCTGCCATACTGCTGCACCTGCGAATGTTCCGAGCAGTAATCCGGATCCACCGAGTGGAGAAACGCCACCGATAACACCGGCTGCAACACCATACATCTCATACATGTTACCAGCTTCCATGTTACCCATTCCTGCCTGTGCACAAAGGATCAGACCAACCACTGCTGCACATACCTCTGCAACCAGATAAGCTTTTGTTGTTGTTGCGACAACATTGACACCGGATAACTTTGCTGCCTCGACATTGGAACCGATCGCATAAATATGACGTCCGCTTCTTGTCTTAGAGAGCATAAAGAAGAAAATAATGAAAATCACTAATGCGATCCAGAATGTGGAATACACATCTAAAAAATTCCCACACTAGAAGAAATCCTGAAATCTCTTTGCGCTGTCCGTTCCGATCACTTTTCCGATATTGTCGGTGTTACGGTTGCCATTGATCATATAGGCAATACCGCGGGCAACGAACATAGTTCCAAGTGTTGCGATAAATGGAGGAAGCTTAAATTTTCCAACCAGAATACCGTTGACAACACCAATCACCAATGCGCATAAAATCGTAACAATGATGGCAAGAATCGGCGAAACGCCTTTTACCATAAGTGTTGCGGAAATCATTGCACTCATTCCGACAACGGATCCAAGCGACAGATCAATGTTTCCGGTGATCATTACAAAACTTTGTCCGATACCAACCAGTAAGAAGATCGACATGGCACGTAACAGGTTCATGTTATTCTGTAACGAAAATACACTCGGATTGATAATTCCAAATACTACATAGATAATGATCAAAGCCACAAAAGCTGTAATCGACGCGCCCATACCGCGAATTTCTATAATTTGTTTCAATTTACTATTTTTCGTACTCATTGCATCTATTCCTCTCCGGCACTTTTCTTCGCCATTTTATTTTCAAAAGCAGTTGCATATTCCAGGATCTGGTTCTGGGTTACGTCCTTTGTCATAACCTCTCCCGTGATTCTTCCGTCACACATGATCAATATACGATCCGCAACGCCCATAACCTCCGGCATCTCGGAAGAAACAAACATAACTGCAATTCCCTGCTGCTTGAGCTGGTTCATAAGATTGTAGATTTCAACTTTAGCTCCGACATCGATTCCTCTTGTCGGCTCATCGAAAATTACAACTCTTGAATTTCTTGCCAGCCACTTTCCGACTACAACCTTCTGCTGATTTCCTCCGGACAATGTGTCTGCGTTGGAATTCAGATTCGCGACCTTGATCATCAGGTTCTTTACTGCCTTGTCGCACAATTCGTTGTCCTTTGCTTTATTGATCACGCCAAGCTTGTTGCAGACAAGATCAAGATTCGGAAGTTCCAGATTCTGACGAATACTCAATTTGGTACATAAACCATCTTTCTTTCGATCTTCTGGTGCAAGTACGATTCCTGCTTTAATTGCATCCGTCTGCTTCTCGATTTTGGCCTCATGTCCATCGAGACAAATCTCTCCGGACTCCTTTGGATCCGCGCCGAAGATTGCACGGGTTGTTTCCGTTCGTCCGGCACCCATCAGTCCTGCAATTCCTACGATTTCACCCTCATACAGGGAAAAGTTGATATCCCTCACCAGTCTTCCTGCATTCAGATTCTTCACTTCGAAGATCTTCTTTCCCTTCTTGCACTCCACTCTCGGGAATTTCTCTTTGATCTCTCGTCCAACCATATTCTGGATGATCTGATCCATAGTGAAATCTTTGAAGTCTCCTTCCGTGATGTACTGACCATCACGCATAATCGTCACATGATCCGTGATATGCTGTAGTTCCTCAAGTCTGTGTGAAATATATACAATTCCGTGTCCGGATGCTTTCAATTGATGAATGATCTTAAAGAGATCATCAATCTCCTTGGAAGTCAACGCGGATGTCGGCTCATCCATGATCAGGATCTTTGCATTGATGGAAAGTGCTTTTGCAATCTCGATCATCTGCTGCTTTGCGACGGAAAGTTCACCGACCATCTGCTTCGGATTGATGTCCATTCCGAGGCTTCCGAGAATCTCTCTGGCTTCTGCCTCCATCTGTGCATTCTTAAGTGCAAATCCGTTTCGCTTCTCCCGACCAAGAAACATGTTCTCCGCAACAGTCAGATGCTTACACATGTTTAATTCCTGATGGATGATTGCCACACCAGCCTGTTGTGCTGTCTTCGGATTCAGATTTCCATACTGCTGTCCAAATATTTCAAGATCTCCGCTATCTCTTGTGTAGACTCCGCTGAGGATCTTCATCAATGTTGATTTTCCGGCTCCGTTTTCCCCAAGTAATGCTTCTACCGTGCCGGCTCGTAAATGAAACTGTACATTATCCAGAGCTTTTACACCCGGAAATGTTTTCGTAATATTCTCCATAGAGACGATTACTTCGTTCATGACTTTTACCACCGCCTTTGTTTTATTTTCATGAATGCTTTGTTTTATAATTTTATTATAAGAATTTCGTGCATCTCATAAAGTGGGGATTTTTTATCTTTAGGGTGGTATTTTTACGATATTGCTTTCTATGTGATCCTAAGGCAAAAGAATAGCCACAGCGTATCACCTGCTGATATACTGCGGCTTTCTTCTATGCTAAAAACAATTCAAGATTCTCACTCAGTTTGTTGGCAACATCCGTCAGATCCTCCATCAGAGTGGTAAGTCCCTGCATCTCCTCTGTCATCTGTCCGGTCATGGTCTCCGCATTTGCCGATACGAAAGCGCTGTCCTCCGCAGCTTCCGCAATCTGCTGGATAATATTGGATACATTCTCCTTTGCCTGATTCATGTCAGCAATATTCTTCTGCATCTCGGATTCTTTATGGTTGACATTGAGAATACTCTCATTCAGTTCGTCAAAGATCTTCTTGGTCTTATCCACACTTTCTTCCTGCTTCTTTAGCGTGTCCTCAATGATGTCCATCGCCTGAACAATGCCCTCTGTCTTGACAACCAGTTCACGAATATTCTGTCCAATCTTTGCTGCAGAATTGTTTGACTGCTCCGCAAGCTTCTGGATTTGTTCCGCAACAACTGCAAATCCTCTTCCTGCCTCACCTGCACGCGCAGCCTCAATGCTGGCGTTGAGTGCAAGCAGATTCGTCTCCTCCGCAATATCGGTAATATATTCTGTGACGCTCTTGATCTGCTGTACCGACTCGTTTGTCACCATCACCTGCTGGCTGATATCCTTTGCAGTCTCCTGGGAATTGCGACTCCTAAGCAGAAGTTCCTCAAGAATCTTCTGACTCTCTCTTGACGAACTCTCCATATCGATTGACAGCTTATTAATATCGCTGATATGATCCAGCATCAGATTGATTGCGGAGTTCGTTGTCTCCACATCCTCCGTTGCATTTCTCGTCTCTGCTTTCTGCGTATTTGCTGTCGTACTGATCTGATCAATATTCAGGCTTGTTTCCTTTGCCGCAGCTGCCACCCGCTCCGAGGTCGCATTCAGATGCTCTACGGCCTGTTTCAGTGTCTCCGTGCCTCGTTTCGTCT
>URYB01000018.1 GCA_900552085.1 uncultured Lachnobacterium sp. | reverse complement strand
CCTGAATGCCATCCACAATAAATTCTTTCTCAAACATGCCACAGATGATTTCGTTGCAGGCAGATTCGATTGCATAAGAGATTTCCGGTTTTAATTTTCCGGCTTTGCGGTTGGTGATTGCGGCTGCCCGTTTGATCTTGGCGAGGTTTTTTATAAAGACGGGATGTACCGGGGTTCCGGTAATCGGAAAGTTTTCTTTGGCACGTAATGCCTGTACACCATAATAAGCATCTTCCGGTACTTCCATTGTTCCAATTGAGTCAGATTCTAAACGCATATATTTTTCCATAATTGTCAATTCTCCTTTTGCTGTCATTTCATATTGTTGCGCGCTTTTTTCAATGGGGTGAGAATAGCACTCTTTTGGGGAAAGGTAAATACATTAGGTGATATTCAGAAAAACAGGTAAAAAATGCAGATATAAACTTAAATAAATTAAAAAAACAGCCACCTTACCTAAGAAAATAAAGTGACTGTTTTTGATAAAAAAATATGCATTTATTATTTGGTGTAGAAAGTATATCCGTCGCGGCCGTCCTGCTTGGTCTGGTATAGGGCGCGGTCCGCGCAGCGGTACAGATCCATAAAGGTGGAGCCGTTCTCCGGAGCAAAGCAGATTCCCATGCTGATCGTTATTTTTCCTTCGATTTCATCAATGTACTGCTCCCGGATTTCTGAAATCAGATATTCAATATGAGCATTGGCTTCTTCTTTGTCGGTTAAATTTTTCAGGAGAACGACAAATTCATCACCGCCTATACGACCGATGACATCTTCTTTGCGGAAATTCGTGCGCAGAAGCTGACCGAACAGTTTTAGCACGGCATCGCCCGCGACATGCCCGTAGGTGTCATTGACGGTCTTGAATTTATCAATGTCCATAATAAGAAAGGCCTGCATCATATTGGAATCGCATGTTTTCAAATGCTGATTGATAAAATCTTCGATTGTTTTCTTATTATATACATGCGTCAGCGCATCGGTCTGTGCATAATACAAAAGGCGCCGGTTCTGTACATTTTCCTTTCGAATCATATAAAAAATCAGCAGAAATACGAGAATAATAAAGCTGACCAGAAGAAACAATTCATAGGTCATGATAAAGCGATAGGATTCCTGTGCAGTGGAAACAGGAATTACATAACAAACCATCCATCCGTTTTTCTTCAGAGGTGCATATGCCAGATACTGCTTTTTCTGGAAAAAGCCTGGATTTTGCATCTTGATGATACCTTTACATCCAATCGTAAAATCCTGCTTTACACTCTCGAAAGAGGCTCCATCCAACAGTGTTTTTTCACTGTAAAATTTAAAGAAATTGTCTCCATATTGAATATGGTGGTATGCAGAATCGCCATCATAAGCGATAATCTCTCCTTCGTTGGTAACAATGAGTGTGTAGCCGATACCGCCAAATGTGTCATTGAACAATATACGGCTAAGCGCGGTTACATTGTAGGAGCCACACAGTACACCGACAATTTCATTATTGTGGTAAATTGGAACACCAAGAATGACTTTGGTTTCCTGATCAAGTTTACTTTCTAAAGGATCACTCAGTGTCTGCTTTCCGGCAATTGCTTCCTGAAAATATCTGCGTTGTGCAACGTTGGCTTCTTTGCCGTTGTCATAATGCGCAGTACCATCCTTTTCGATGATCGCAACACGCGCAAGAGTGGTATTGTTGTATAAGGAAGAAAGAATCTGCATATTTTCATCACACAGAAGATTGTCGGATTCCCCGATTTCCTGTGCGGCAGAGCGCAGATACTGGTAGTGAACACCAAGAATTGTCCGTAAGTGTTCACTTTGTTGTGACAGATTATTCATCATGGTTGTCTGGGAATTTTTTTCGATTGCCTGTTGGGCGGATATAGAAAATATAAGCAGACAGATGGCGATTGCCGCAATAAATAGATAAATGCCATATTTGTAATCTTTGATCGTAAGTGATCGGTAGTGTTTTTTCTGGTCCATATATTATACCTGCATAAGTGTTGAGGTCGATAGCTAGGACTATTGTACCAAAAAATAGCAAAAATTACTACTTAATAAGTAACGAAAATTAACTTTATTAAATAAGTGTGAAATCCCTTGTAATTCTGTGATTGTGTGTTATGATGCTCATAAAATAAATTAGCAGATTTTAACATTAGAAGGGGGAATTATATTATGTCATTTTTTGATAATTTAGGACAGAAATTAAATGATGTCGGACAGACTACCATTAAGAAAACAAAGGATCTGGCAGATACGGCAAAGATGAATCTCGAGATTTCCGAGGAGGAACGCAAGATTGCCAATGCGCATGAGCAGATTGGAAAATGGTACGCAGCCAAGTATCGTATGCAGGCTGATCCAGAGATTCAGAACTGGATGGATGCGATTTTTGCATCGGAAGCAAAAATCAAAGCATGCCGGGACAATCTCGGTCAGATCAAAGGTGAGACCTCTTGCCCGCAGTGCGGAGCGAATGTTGCAGCGGATGCGCAGTTCTGCCCGAATTGTGGACAGAAGATTGTACCAAAACGACCGGTTCAGGATGTGACTCCTCAGCCGGTAAAGGATGAGGAGGTGGAAGTGATTCCACCGGAGGCGGCACCGGCAACTGAAGAAGCCGCACAGCCACAGCAGGAAGGAACACCGGAAGCAGCATCCGTTTCGACAGATGCACCTGCACAGGAGAGTGAGCAGCAGACTGGTTCCAGTGGATTTGGAAGCGCAGAAACCAATGATGCTTTTACGGTAAAATAATTGAATACATAATTGTCAAGTCCTCTCGTTTCCTTTATAATTAAAGGAAAACGAGGGGACTTTTTTACTATATAGGAAAAGCAGGCAAAGGATGGCAGGATAATTAAGGAGGACGTTATGGGAAAACAGAGCACAATAAAAGGGAAAATTATTATTCAGACCGTTGTGTATATGATACTGGCAATTCTGGTATGTGAGATTGTCAGTGTGTGTACGATACGAAACAACATGAATCGTCAGACCAGAAGCTACGTAAATATGCAGGCACAGACAAATGCCAGCGTGGTGAATGAATGGCTGAATGAACAGGCAAATATCGTACATACCATTCGCAATTCGGTCGCATTTTCCAACAGTAAAGATACCGAACAAATTATGAATTACCTGGAACAATGTCTGGCTGCAAATGATAATGCGCTGATGTATTATTTGTGTCTTGCCTATGACGGCGGCGTTTTTCCGGCAGACCACTCAAAGCTGGATCTTGATCCGACGACCAGAGACTGGTGGAAACAGGCGATAGAAAAGAATGGCCTGATTTATACAGCACCATACAAAGATTTCGCTACAGGACAGATGATCGTAACGATTGCTGAGCCACTGACGATTGAAGGAGATCAGGCGGTGCTTTTGGCGGATATTACCATTGATACCCTTACGGAACTGGTCGGTGATGTGAGTACGGATGAGAACATTCAGGGATTTCTGCTGGATGCAGATGGCAATGTTGTCTGCCACGCAAACGAAGATTATCTGCCGAAAGAGGAAGGAAATACTGTACTTTCCGATGCATTGGGCGTTGATGTTAAAAAAGCAACCGAGATCAAAGATTATGATGGAAACAAAAAGTTCATTGGAACAGCGGATATAGAGGCTACCGGATGGACATTTGGTGTTACAGAGGCACAGTCGGTTGTAACCTCCCAGATCATTCGGAATATTATCATTGTGATGATTCTGGGAATCGTTCTTATCGTAGTTGTTACTATTTTAATGATTTTCAGTATTACCAAGAGCCTGAAACCGATGGAAGATATGAAGTTATTTATCCGGGAGAAAGTTGTTGGTCAGGAAAACTGTGTAAAGAAAAAGAAAGAAGTCGATGAAATCCGCTATCTGATGGGCGAACTGGAAGACAAATTCATCGGAATTATCCGTCAGACCAAAGGAGAATCCGAGTCCATTCATACAAGAATGCGCGGAGCAAATGACAAAGTGACATCCATCAGCGAAAATATCATGGAAATCAGTGCGGCTATGCAGGAGACGGGTGCTAATGTAGATTCCCAGACCGAAAGCATCAGCAATATCGATGGAACATGTGCCGACGCTGCCGGTACGGTCGAAAAGCTTGCTGAAGATGCAAAGGAGATGGCAGAAAAGACCAAGGAAGTGGTTGTGCGTGTGGATCAGGCGGTCAATGAGCTTCTGCGCGGAAAAGAGAACGCGATACGCATTGCCGGAGAAAGCAGAGTCCGTGTACAGGATGCCATGGAAGAGACAAAGATTATCTCAGAGATCACGAATGTATCGGCATCCATTCAACAGATCGCAGAGCAGACAAATCTGCTGGCATTGAACGCTTCTATCGAGGCAGCGAGAGCCGGAGAAGCGGGTAAAGGTTTTGCTGTGGTCGCAGAAGAAATCAAAAAACTCAGTGAGGATACTTCGGAAGAAATCAATAAAGTAAATGAGCTGACATCACGCGTCTTTAAAAGTGTACAGGCGTTATCTGAGGAGAGCAATCGCGTATTGGTATTTCTCGATGAGACGGTTATGCAGGATTACGAACAGTTCGAGACCATCGCAAAGGAATACAAGCAGGATGCGCAGTATTATGTCGGGGTCAGTGGTGTGCTGGAAGAAAATGCCGACGATGTACGCAATTCCGTAAGAAACATCAAAGAAATTCTTGGAAGTATCAGCAATGCACAGAACGAACTGACGGAAACCGTTGCAACGGTGAATACGAATCTGCAGCAGATTACATATTCCAGTGAAAACATGGCAGTCGAGACCAATGAAGTGTTAAAGAGTGTAGGACAACTGCAGGAAACAATGGATCGTTTTCATGTATAAAAGAAGTTTTACAGCTGAAAAATAGCGTTGGTATGCATAGCCAAATCAAATTCGGAAACAATAGTGGCATCAGGAGGTACAAAACTATGATCGAACCAGATACCATTAAATTGTTACGGGAATGTGATGCGGGCATAAAAATGGGCGTTTCATCCATTGCAGATGTGCTGGACAATGTTCATGATGCGGCATTGAGAGAAATGCTGAAAAACTGTAAAGAGAAACATCAGGAACTGGAAGAAGAACTTGAAAGTTTACTGGACGAGTTTCATGATGAGGGAAAAAATCCAAATCCGATGGCGCAGGGAATGTCCTGGGTTAAAACGAATGTGAAGCTTGCGATGGATGATTCCGATGCGACGATCGCAGAACTGATGACCGATGGATGTGACATGGGTGTCAAATCTCTGAGCAGATATTTAAATCAATATGAAGCAGCAGACCACAAAGCAAAAGCGCTGGCAAAGAAATTAATTCGATTAGAAGAAGATTTGTGCCAGAATCTTCGTGGATTTTTATAAGATGTATGAAAAGCTCCCGGATATGGGAGCTTTTCGTTAATACTTCTTTTCGTCACTGATTCCCCAGTGATCTTCCAGATACTTCTTTCCAAGGCCACCGCCGATATCATTTTGATTATCACGCAGATAAGATGCGCAGGCGCCGGCAATACATCCAATTACAATAATTCCCAATATAATCCACATAAAAATCCCTCCCTTGTCTGTAAAAACAAGCAAAAAGTTGTATAAATAATTGTTTAAGCTTATTATATTCGCTATTTTTATAAAGTCAATCATGTTATGATTAAAAGATCAAAAGGTATCATAGAAATTAGAGGTGAAATCATATTATGAATAAATGGTATCGGGCTTGTGTTGAGTATAATACTTCTGTACCGCAATATCATGCATTATTACATAAGAATGTATTTACGGAAGACGCGGCACTGGCGTCTATAAAAAAATTAAAACGCTATTATGATGAAAAGAATTTTCCAACGGATTCGGATTATGAAATACGTATGGACCGTCTGATTACTGTCGTTCGTGAGCATGAAGCAGAGGAAGAGATGGAACTGTGGTGTATCTGGATGAAGTATTTTGTTACTATGGGCGGCAGTGAGTGGAAAGAATTTTGGAGTGACAGGGCTGTTCATGCTAGAAATTTAATTTTATAAGATTTACGTTATAGAACATAATTTAACAGTAAAGTGTAGGCTTGTGGTTGAATAGTATAATTAATTTCCGGCATTTGGATATATCCAAAAAAATTTAATATTATGTCCTCATTATTTTCACTTTTTGGACATATACGGTTTTTTCCTTAATAATGTCCTTATTTTTTTCTTATATTGGATATATGCATTGAATTTTTATCATTTGATCCCAATAAATGATTGTATACAGGATATTTTTAACCACATATTTTGCATATGTCCAATTATTCTATTTTTTATGGACATTGCACTTTTGCTTTTTTACATATGTCCATTTGCTTCATTTTTCCGGACATTATTTCTCAGTTCAGAAAATTTCTATTAAAATCACTGTAATTTCACCATGGCATCAAAAAGAAGCATAAGGTTTACAATTTTATAAGAACATGTTATTATGCAGAAAAGGACACAGGCGTCTAAGCCGTGTCCTTTTTTGCATATATTGGGGCAATGCATCTTTGATGCATCACAATCATTAGTCCATTTGCTGAAGGCAAATTTTGCATAGGCTGATGTTCAAGAGAGGCGACGGATATGAAAAAACTGGATAACATAGATCGAAAAATTATACAAATACTTCAAAAAAATGCGCGCACACCATTAAAAGAAATTGCAGCGCAGGTATTTTTATCTTCGCCATCGGTGTCTGCCCGTATAGAAAAACTGGAAGAGGAGGGCGTTATTACCGGTTATTCTGCAAAAGTAAATCCCATCTATCTGAATTATCATATTAAGGCTTTTATTAATCTGGAGGTGGAGCCGTTGCAGAAACCGGTGTTTTATCCTTTTATTAAAAAAATTCCGAATGTAGTGGAATGCAATTGTGTGACAGGAGATTATTCCATGCTGATCGAGACCTTATTTGAGACAACTGCGGAGTTGGATCATTTTATTAATGAATTGCAGCAGTTTGGAAGAACAAAGACGCAGATTGTGTTTTCGACTTCTGTGGAACAACGCCCGGTTCCGATTGCATAAAGAGGGGGGCCAATATCTTTTTCACATCATTTTAAGGAACCGTTAAGGTTATTCGAGTCTGAATCTAAGAAATCCATGATATGATAAGTCCACAAGTTGAGAAACACCATTATGAAGGAGGAATTTCTATGTGGACGAGAGCCGAATTAAAAAGCAAAGCAAAGTTCTCATTTAAACGTAACTATTGGAAGAGTGTACTGATCAGTCTGATTCTGGCACTGATTGTCGGTGGAGGGAGCAGTGGAAGCAGCATCAGTTCAGCAGTAAGCAACAATCTGATTGGAGACAGTGATAGCAGTGTAGTGGGTGATTATTCTGATGATGACAGCAGTCTGTACGATGACAATGATTTTTACGACGATACCTATGATGAAAATGTCAAAGATGACATTGACGATTTAAAAGGCATAGCCGGTACCACAGCAGGAATGATGGCAATCGGCATTTTCTTAATGGTATTCATCATTGTGTTTGTTGTTCTTATGGCTGTGGTTATTCTACTGGATGTGTTTATTTTCAATCCATTGGAAGTTGGATGCAAAAAGTACTATCTGCGCAATCTGAATGAGCCGGCACAGGTAGGAAACATTGGTTATGCATTTGACAATAACTATAAGAACATTACAAAGACAATGTTCTTCCGTGATTTGTTTACCGTTTTATGGACATTGCTTTTTATCATCCCTGGTATTGTAAAATCCTATGAGTACCAGATGATTCCTTATCTGCTGGCAGACAATCCACAGATGACAAAGGAGCAGGCATTTGAAGAAAGTAAGCGCATGATGCAGGGACAGAAGTGGAAAGCTTTTGTTTTGGATTTATCATTCATTGGATGGAATATCCTTTCTGCACTGACACTGGGAATTCTTGGAATCTTCTATGTACAGCCGTATATGGATGCAACACAATCCGGCAGGAACCCATATCGGTTTGTATTTGTGCCGGAGAGATGAACGTATTTATGTTATGGTGGCAGACAGTGGGCCATTTATACCAGAAGAACTGGAGACACATTTGTTTGAACCTTTTGCAAAAGGCGATGCCTCGCGGAAAAGCGGGGGAGGAAGCGGGCTAGGTCTTTCTATTGCAAAGAGAGTGGTGGAGATGCATGGCTGGAAAATGTTGTTTTTACAGCAACCGCAGATTCAGCATTATCCGTGTGTGGAACGCTATGCAAAAGCTTTCATTATTGAAATATAATGTATAAAGAGTCGTTGTGGATTATCGTTCACAGCGGCTTTTTTTCATGGAAATAGCGAAATATTGGGACTAAAGTACAATTGAAAAGGGGGAGGAAAAAGAATATAGTGAATAAAAGAAGACGTGGAAATTTGTCGTTACATGAAATGGAGACATGAATAAAAATGGAAAAAGATAAATTATTTGATGAACAGATTTTAGATATGATTAATCAATCACAACAGAAAAATGATAAAAACAATATAGATGAGGGCAAGGAACAGAATAAGAAAAAAGAAAAAGACAATTGGAATACATATAGTATTTATACCGGAGTGAAGATATCTGGAAAATGGTTGCATTTTGAACGACGTTTATTTCCGGAAAATGCAGTTTCTATTATGTTACCAGAAAAATTTGTTCCTATGTCTGATGAAACTGTAAGAATAAAATATCCATCAGAGCATCGGCCAGATACGATATTGACAGATGAGACAGGTACAATAAATTTTTTGCTTCAATATATGGATGGAAATGTAGATGATACAACCATAGATACGTTTCGCAATCAGATTTTTGGATTAATGAAGTATGCAAATCCTGGAATTAAAGAAAGAGAGATTGGTGAGGTGGATATAGAAAAGCTACATATTGCATATGTTGAGTTTTCTAATAATGCTATAGGTGGAAAACTATATAATTTAATGTTTTATTTGAATGTGAATGGAAAACCATTGATGGGAAGCTTTAATTGCCTGACAAAAGATATGAAATATTGGAGACCGGTTGCAGTTGAAATGATGCAGTCAATCAGACTCATTGAGGAATAGGGAGAAACTACATGGAACAAATTATTACATTTGAACATTTAACAATTGAACCATATAAAGTTGAAAAAATACTTGATATTCAAATACAGCATAAGATAAATGAGCATAGTACATTATATATCAGGGCATTACTTTCAGATGATGTAAAAGACAATTATATAAAAGAATGTACACAAGGAAGCAAAGTTGGTCTAAAACTAAGAAACAGTGGAAAAAATGATGTGCTATTTTATGGAATGGTGAAAGATATTGAATTGGAGGTTGTCCAAGGATCTTATTATATGAAATTGTATGCGGTTTCCTATAGTTATCTGTTGGATGTGGAAAAGAAGAACCGTTCATTTCAAAATAAACAAAAAACTTATGTATCATTAGAGAATGAAATTATGGAGACTTATTCGAAAGCCATGATAAGTGATGTGGCTTCCCGGAAAAAAGAGTTGGGAAAATTTATTGTACAGTATCAGGAAACGGATTGGGAATTTTTAAAAAGACTGGCATCGCATTTTCATACTGGTTTGGTAAATGATGTTCATATTGATAAAATAAAATGTTATTTTGGAATACCTAATAATGCAACACATACAATAAATTCGTTTAATTACAGTATAAAAAAAGACCTGGGAAAGTATTTAATGCTATCCCAAAATGGGATAGATGGAATCATAGAACAGGATGTTGCTTATTATGAAGTGGAGTCAGAGGTACCTGTTAATATAGGAGATACAATTGCTTTTCATGGAAAAGAATTATATGTATATCAAATAAATGCAAAAATGTGCAAAGGCATTTTACAGTTTAACCTGATATTATCAACGCAAAAAGGCATGAGCCAGCTTTTCCAAATGCATAATAACATTGTTGGAGTATCACTGGATGCAAAGATATGTGAGATAAAAAATGACAGGGTAAAGGTATCTTTACAGATAGATGAAGAGTCTGGTCATGTTCAGGAAAAGAAATGTTATTTTCCATATTCAACAATTTACTCATCGAAAGACGGAAGTGGTTGGTATTGTATGCCTGAAAAGGGAGATTCTGTGCGTATTTATTTTCCGGATGGAATCGAGGAACATAGTTATGCAATTAGTTCTGTTCATGATGAAGTAGATGATAATTTGTCAGGCAGTGCAGATAATTTAAGTGAAGTAGGAAGTCCTGGCGGAGGAAACAATGGAGGATACAGCGGAAAAAGAGATGATCCGTCTGTGAAATCTTTACGAAATCCAAGTGGCAAGGAAATCAGATTAACGCCTGATGGAATCTATATCATTTCAAATGGCACCACTATAACATTAACCGATGAAGATGGTGTATCTGTGGTCAGTGATCAGAATATAGAGTTTAAATCGGATAAAAACATTATTATTGGTGCTGAGCAGGATGTGAGTATTGTTGGGCTTTCTGGTGTAGATTTAAATTGTAAAGACATAGCTGCTGTTAAGATTAATGACAATGTAGAAGTAATAGGACAAGAAGTAAAGGCAAATTAGAATAGGTGAAATAGTGCAAAATGTTAATTTGGAACAAGAGAGAAAATCGTTAGTCGAACAGTTAGACAGCTATATAAAGAATCATTATGAAGAATTGATAGAAAAATTTGCAGAATGTTTTAAAAAGTATTGCAACAAAATCCGTATGATGCAGCAGGCAGGGAAAAAAGGAAAAATTGCATACATACATTTTTCTGTTTTAAGAACAAATATTCTGTTAAAGAAACATGAAATCCGTATAGATGCTTTTGATGAAAACTGGTACATGGATCCGATAGAATGCAGTTATAGTTATCCTGTAAATGAGATATACACATATTTAGAAAAGTACAGTAATGTTGTAGAAGAATTGTGGAAGCAATCAACAGATTCGAACGATTTTTCTGATGTATATAGAAAAGTGTTTTTGGAAAGTAATATTTATCTTTTTTATGTAGCGGAGATAATACGTCAGGGAATGCGAAAATTAATAGAAACAGAAGAATATAAGTCAGTCGCAAAGGCAGAATGTTTTGTTGTCTGTATTGGCGGTTATATGGATAAGTTTGATATTTTATATAAAGAAGATTATACGAAAAAAGATAGTGCAGTTGTGAGGAGACAGTTACAGTCAGGAAAACAAAAAATATTCTGTTATGAAATATTTGAGAAATTAGACTTATCAAAAGGCGATTATCGGGATTTGGAATTTCAGTATTCGTCATTTGACAATAGCAATTTATCAAACAGCGACATGACAAAATGCAGATTTATTATATGTAATTTCAAAAGTGCAATTTTAAAGGATGTCAGAATGGACAAAGCGAAGATTTTTGGCACAGATTTTTCTGGTGCATTATTGCAAAATGTAGATTTTAGTGGAGCAAAATTAAAGAGTATAATTTTCAAAAATGCAAAACTGATCAATGTTGATTTCTCCAAAGCTTTATTAGCTGAGGATATGAATTTTGAAAATGCGAAATGTGAAAATTGTATATTTCCGGAAAGCAGGTAACATATGGATTATTTTATGATGCAGACGGATAAACATCTGCGGAGATTGCCACAATTTCAGATCCCAAAGGAAATGAAAAATATAGAAGATAAAAAAATAATAAGGGATAATCGAGCAGTCCCGGTGATCTGTGTAGAAGGATATAATGGGTTAGAAATAGAATATCCGGATTATATAGAAAAACCGATTCCGTTAATCGCAGATAAATTCCAGAGTATTTTAAAAAAATATCAACCGGATACTATTTTTTACCGGGTGATGTTAACAGAAAAGAAAACAGGTGTGCAAAAGCCATATCATCTTATAGTTCCACCAGTGATTGAATGTGCAGATCCACTGGAATCCATATATGACAAGGCTGGAAATATCATTGAGTTTGTACTGGATGCAGACTGTGTACAAATGAACAGAATATTTAGGATAAAGGAGTTAAAGAATCAAATTGCGGTAAGACTTGATGTTGCAGAAAGTATATTGCGCAGAGACGCGGGTGGAATTTGGTTCGAACCGATAAAAATTGCAGAAAGGAATAGATGAGATGGCGGAGACAAGAAATGAATCAGAGGCACCACAGGAAGAAGAGACACAATATCCTTATGTTGTACGTGGAGCAACCATCTATTGTACATGCGGTTCCCATACAAGGAAGCTGGACATGCCGGTATCACATGGTTCTTATATAAGGGACAAGGCAATGCTGAATAATGAGGATTGTAAAGTGGGAATTGATCAGAACATACCTCCTTTTGGAGCTTGTTTTTCTTCTGATAAAGATGGTATAGACATAAAAATTAATGATGCGGAAGGACTGGTTCCATTTACCGATGAAGATGGAAATCCAATGGAAGTAGAACTGCCAATAGAAGGAAAATTGTGTGAACCTAAAATTACCACGAAATGGCAGGGGGCACAGGAGGATACACTTGTCGATGGAAAACCAGCATTAAAGGCAGATTGCTGTATAACCTGTTGTTATGGAGGAACAATAGGATTTATGGATTCGGGACAGGAAGTGTATTAACAAATTAAGAAAATAGTGGAAAGAAAAATGAGCGAGAAGAAGACAGCAAGTGTAATACATCAGGGACAGGTTTTTGTAAAGTGCATTTTGCCGATACAGATAATACAGGAACTTGAAATTGTAAGAAAAATAAACGAGCATGGACAGCTGTTCGTGAAAGGCATATTAGATGAAAATGGAAAAGATGCGATTGAACAAATAGGAAGTCAGGAACCGGTCATTGTTTATGTAAAGAACAATTCGGGTGAGACGATATTGTTTTCCGGTGTCATCAGTGAGGCAGATGTATGTTTTAAAGACGGAATATATTATGCATCGATCAAAGGTTTGTCATGGAGCAGTTTACTTGATTACGAAAAAAAGAGTCGTTCTTTTCAGAATAAGAATGCTACATATACAGAAGTGTTAAGCAAAATAGTAAGTGACTATGCGAAAGGTATGTTTCTTTATGATACCAATGTAGAAGATCGAAATATAGGACAGTTTATTTTGCAATACAGGGAGACAGATTGGGAATTTTGCAAACGATTGGCGACGCATTTTAATACTTCTCTCGTACCGGATGTAAAAGGAGACAGTCCACGATTTTGCTTCGGGTTACCGCGAAAGACGGAGCAGATGGAGGTAGTTGAACAGAAAGTAATCCAAAGAGATGATGCAGCATATCAACAGGCTTTGCAAGGGGGATTCTTTGTTTCCAAAGAACAGTTTATAAAATATCATGTGAATACCCCTGTTTTGCTGGAGATTGGTTCGGTCGTTGAATATGCAAAACAGAAATTGATCATAGAAGCGTGTCATTTATCTCTTAATAAAAGTGTTCTGTCTAATACTTATGTTTTGAGCAGGGAAGAGGCACTACTTACAGGGAAGATAAATAATGAACTTATAAAAGGAGTTTCATTAATTGGTAATGTATTAAAAAGTGAAAATCAGCGGATTAAACTTAAGCTGGAGATAGATAATGAACAAGATACAGATGCAGCTTGTTGGTTTCCGTATGCATCCCAAGCTAATAATCTTTTTTATTGCATGCCGGAGGTTGGAACATCTGTCTCTTTGTATTTTCCAGGTGCTGATGAAGCAAAATGTATTGCTATGAATGCGGTTAGAAGAAATGGTGGAAGCTGTGCTAAAACTTCAAATCCTGATATGAAATATATGGGGACGCCAGAAGGAAAAGAGTTTAAGTTAGGTTCTACAGATATTGACTTTACTGCGCATGAAAAGTTGTTTATGTCTCTGGATAATAATAAGGGTGTTACGATACAAAGTGACAAGGATATGAATGTATTTACCAGACAGAAGCTTCTTATGGAGGCAAAGGAGTTAATAAAAATATATTCTACTACGGGAAACATTGTTGCAGGAGCTAATGAAAAATCTTCCCTTTATTTAATTGGAGGAGCCGATGGTGATACTCATATTAAGGCCGGAAACAACATTGTATATGACGGAAGAAAAAAGGAGGTTTTCACAGAAAGATTAAATAAAGAAATCGCATATGAAGAGAAGAAATTTGACTGGGGAAAGCTTGCCAAAAATGCGCTGATTGGTTTGGCTGCAGTTGCAGCAGTTGTAGCAGTTGTAGCGACTGGAGGTGCAGCATTAGTTGCTTTGGGTGCAGTGACGGCATCAACTGTTGGGTCAGTTGCAATGGGTGCAGCAATTAGTGGTGCAATAGCAGTTGGCTTTACAGCCGCCTCGGATATCATGCGGGGGGAGGTAAGTGACTGGAAAGATTATGCCCTGGCAGGGTTGAAAGGAGCCATAGAAGGTGCAGTATCAGGTGCAGTTCTTGGCCTGAAAGCATTTGAAGGTGCGAAATTGCTTGGAAAAATGTTTATCAGTGGAGGCACATCATTTATAACAGATGCGATGGGACAAGGACTGGACTGGCTGGTTAACGGAAAACCATATGACTGGAAGCAGGGGTTGGTGTCCTTTGGCATAGGATTTCTTATGCCGGCAGGTGCAGCAGGAATGCGCAAAATGATTGCGAAATATGGTAAAAATATGCCGTATTGGTTAAGAAAATCATTTTGTAATTTATGCGGAGATCCGGTTGATGTCATTAATGGAAGTGTCATATATGATGCGACTGATTTTGAACTTCCCGGACCAATTCCGTTACAATGGAATCGTATCTGGTGTAGTTCCAGCATGATTGTTGGACATTTGGGACATGGCACCAGATATAGTTATGAGATGGGATTGGAAATCTATAAAGAAGAATGTACGATTATTGTATTTCTGAATGATGGCAGGGTAGCTGCATTTCCACAGTTAATGGTAGGAGAAGAGTATTTTGATTATAAGAATAAGCTGAATTTAAAGCGCATGTCTGACAGCTATCAGGTGTTTGATCCTGAAGCACGGCTGGTCTATACATTATCACCAATAGATAATGGATATATTGCATATAAACTCACAAAGGTGGAAAATAAGACCGGTCATTGTATTGAATTTAATTATGATGATAGTGGCTATTTGTGTCAGATAGTGGACAGTGCAGGCAGACAATTGGATGTCAGCACTAATGGAGAAGGTAGAATTACAGATATCTGTCTGAATGAGAATAATAACAGACATCGGTTGGTAAGCTATTCTTACAATAAAGAACAGGATTTGTCAGGTGTTACGGATGCATTGGGAAAGACTACCAGCATGGATTACCGTAATCATCTTCTGACTAAGAAGACGGATCGGGAAAAGAATTCGTTCTATTGGGAATACGATAAGTATGAAGATGGTGCACGTGCTGTCAGAAGCTGGGGAGATGGTGGTGTATTAAGCCTTTGGATTGATTATCATGATGACGAAATGTATAATGCAGTAAGGTCAGGAAAGAACAAGAAGGCTTGTGAGTATCACTATAATGAAAACCGATTATGTGTCAGAACCGTATACCCGGATCTGACAGAAATCAGGGAAAATTATGATGATAAATATCAATTGATCAGCAGAATTGATGAAGAGGGACGACAGACAAAGTATACATATAATGAATTATCCCTGATAACAGGGATAATACGACCAGATTCCAGCAAAATCCAGTTGGAGTATGATGAAGAAGGGCGTCTGATAAAGAAACAAAATCCAGAGGGCGATTGTGTGGAATGGGTGTATAATGAAGATGATACACTTATGAAAACAATAGACGAAAATGGTGCCGAGTCTGTATTTACATATAATCAGGATAAGCTGGTAGAAAAGATATGTAATCCAGACGGTGAAGCAATTATGCTTACCTATGACGGACATAATAATCTGCGTAAAGTTGTATTGCCAAATGGCTGCATGAGTGAATGGAAATACGATTACAGAGGCAACTGCCTTAGTTACAGAAGCCCGTTAGGAGCTGTGGAGACATATGATTATGACAGACTGAACCGCCTTGTTCATGCAAAATTAGCAGATGGAAATGAAGTTACTCTTGGATATAATTCTTATGAAGATGTCATTCGGGCAAAGGATAAGCATACGGAGGTAGCATTTACCTATGATATTCTTGGAAATGTAATTTCCAGAACAGAAGGTGAGAGAAAATTACAATATAAGTACAACAGTGAAGCACAACTGATTTCCATCATCAATGAAAAAGGTGAGACCTACGATTTTGAGCGCGATGAAAAAGGAAACGTTGTAAAGGAAAGAGGTTTTGATAAGCAGATCCGTACTTATGAGCTTGATTACTCAGGACTGGTAAAGAAGGCGAACCGTCCGGGTGGAAGGTTTACAAAATACACTTATGATAAGCTGTGCAGAGTTATCCGAACGGATTATCATGACAAGAGTTATGAGGAGTATGTTTACAACAAAAACGGGCTGCTTACAGAGGTAAAAAATCAGTATACAGCCATAAAACTGGATCGGGACAAGAGTGGAAGAATACAAAAAGAGTGGCAGGATAATCACTGGGTAGCAAGTGACTATGATTCATCAGGGAACCGTCTGGCTGTTTCGAGCAGCTTTGGAGCCAATATCCTTTCGAAACGGGATAAGATGGGACAGGTTACACATATGGTTGCATATTTGAATAAAGAAAAGCCATGGTGTGCCCAGATGGAATATAATGTCACCGGTCAGGAAGTGGCAAGAAAGGTATCAGGCGGTGTAATCGGGAACTTCTCATATGATGAAGCCGGACGGCCGGTACAGCACATGATACGTGGACAAAAGGAATCCATACATCGTCACCGCAGGTATGAATGGGATGTAAATTACCGCCTGGAAAAAGTGACCAATGAGCTGACCAAAGGAAATATCATTTATTCCTATGACCGTTTCAGTAACCTGATCAGTGCGAAAGGAACAGAGATTCTGTCATGCTTCAGAATGTTTGATGAGGCAGGAAATGTCTATGGAACCGAAGATAAGAGTGACCGCA
>URYB01000017.1 GCA_900552085.1 uncultured Lachnobacterium sp. | reverse complement strand
ATGGTCCCACGAAAATATCTCTGTTCCTGCTCTATGTGTCGAAGTCTGTCATATCCAAGCCTGATAAAGATACTCATAATCTTGTAGGACTGCCCCTGTTCCAGTGCTTCAATCATCTGCTGCGCTGACAGTACTTCTTTATGTGCATCTTCCGGGATCATTGGTACAAAACTGTGGTCTGTCACATCGATTTTTCCCCGCTTCATCAGACCGGTGATCACATCACAGCTCCCCATGGAAGCTTCCGCCGATATCCGGTAACGCTCCACAAATCCCCGATAGGCTTCTTCTGTATGCCGATAAAACGGAATCATTGTATGCTGCATCAGTTCCCGCATTTCCACACGCGTTTTTTCATCGTCAATTTCTAACAGTCGCTCACTGATATACTTTTCAAAATTAAAATCTTTTTCAAAAAAATCTGCTGCCATTTTTTCTCCTTTATTCATCCAGTACGATCACTTTATTTTTTCTGGTAAGTCTGCTGCCACCAAAGTCTACTGTAAACACACAACTATCCTCCTCTTCATTCATCTGATAGGTCAGTGTCTCCTCCTGCCGCAGCACCGGATTGATACAATTCTGTTCCTCACTCATCCAGTCTGCCAGTACACTTCCCGGCCGTTTCTGGAAAAACTGCAAAATCAGATTTTTCTTAAAATCCTGTGTTTCTTTCTGCAATGTCCGCTCAATATAAGTAATCGTCTGTACCATAGATACCAGAAGTCTTTTCTCTCCTGAATAAGCAAATGTGCGATCTGTCAATATCTGCATCTGTCCGTTTTTCTGTGCAAATACAACCCCTCTGGCACGTTTTTGTATTTCCTGTGTGAGCGCTTTGGACCATTCTCTGGTATCACTGAGCATATCTGATACTGTATGTTCTGCATTCGCTTCCTCTGAAAACCGATATCCTACACCGGGATTATCTGTATTAATTCCTCTTCGAAAATGCGCGCTCAGATAATCGCTGTCCTGGCATGCTGCAAACATTCCCGCAGCAACATAGGAAGCTTCCACTTCCAACCCGCGCAGCCAGATGTCCCAGTTTCCTCCCATACTGATTTCCCCGCTCATTTCATCTATGGCAACTTTTTTGCCGATACGCAGATATGCTTCAGCATCCGACAAGATTACAAAGTTTGGATAGCACGGAATAAAATAATCCTTGTCTTCCATTTTTTCATAACCCGAAAGTGTTTGTTCCAACACATCCAGCCCCTCTGATGCAACCTGTGTAAAGGTGGCTGACTGCCCGCTTCCCATACTAAGAAAAATCTGGATTTTATAGGTAACAAGAAGCTCTGTCAGTGATTGGATTTCTTCTTTCTCACAACGTATCTCCTCGAAACTTTCTTTTGCGGAAGTAGCAAAACGCTCCCGGATCTGGCGTCCGTTTTTCTGCGACTCCATTCTTGCATGTGGCAGAATGGCATACCAGAGTGTATTTTCATAAAAAACCTTGGTATTGACGGAACGCAGATAGATATCCAGCTTCGCCTTGTTTCTCACATCCAGAATTTCTTCGACTGCCATATTCGCAATAATCAGCTTTGCGGGCTCTTTCGCCTCTCTCTGTTGCGCAAAAAATTCACGCACACCAAACATCGTCTCAAGCAGTGGCGCTGCACAGCTCCAAAAACGACGGATTACTGTCTCGTACAATGCCGCATATTTCCGATACAGCACACCGATTTCCTGTATCTGTTCCTTTCCAAATGTACATGGCAGTAAAAGAACATCTCTTTCTATACTTTCTTCCGTAAGCATTCCCCGAACCAATGCTTCATATTTTTCAAGTGTCTGTAACGGATACTGCAGAAATCCATTATGATAATCCGCAGCTGTCTCAACGACCTGCACCTGCAGCTTGCCATTGTCCCTTATAATGCCCCTGTTTATACGGTTTTCTTCCCTCTTCTCACAGAATTTTTCTGTGTCGCGAAGAAATACTAGCAACAGATAAAATACATCATATTTTTCCGAAATCAATTCTTTCAGCTTTCTTTCCGCTGTTTCTGCTGCATCATTTCCATCTTCATTCAAAAGTGCCAGAATCTCGTTTCTCGCCACATCAAATATATAAGGATCTTTTTTTGTCAATAACTGATCCCCCATTTGAGCAAATTCCTGAAAAGAATATATTTTATTTCTTTTTGCCGAGAGCATCTCCCAGATTCGTTCTGCCACTCCATAACTCTCTCCCAGCGAAATGCGGATCTGTCTGGAGTCTGTACATTCTCTGGTAAATCGGACAATGCCTTTCTCCGGATCCAGAAACATATATACTGCCGGTGAAAATTTTTCCACAAAATCAGCAAAACCGGACACCTCAAGTGCCCGGTGTATTGCCTGTACCTCTTCATCCGAAAGACTCTCTTTTGCATTCTGCATATGTATCAGAGACAGTATCGTATCCTTTTCTTCGTTAACTTTTTCAAATAAAATGGTTCGGTTTGTCTGTGTTTTCATCTCGTAATTTCTCCCTGAACATCATCCTTAAAACATATGGATTATTTTAATCCATCAAAAAAGTCGAGTTCCCAGTTATCGTTTTCAAATGCATAGAATTCTTCTCTGCCGATATACAGTTGGGATTCGGTTCTGCTGATTGGTACAATAAAAAATCCCCACTGATTTTTCGCCGCAAATACAAAAAATTTGACCTCGCCGTCGGTAATCGCATCCATCTCATACTGTGGAAAGCATTCTGTATATTCGGGAAATTGTGCAAGCACTTCTTTATAAGTTGTCTGTTTGCTGCTTTCCCTGTCATTTGCATAAATATACCGGTATTTGAGATCTCCGGATTCGTCCTTTAAAAACAGCTCCAGCTGACTGATTCCACTGTTACGTGACAATGTACCGTATGTCTGGGTTCTGTCGAGCGAATAAATCAGCATCTTTTCCTGATTATCATGCGTAAATCCGCTGACCGAATATGGAATGGACGGCATACGGTAGTGTAGTTTTACCTCGGTAAAGCCCATCTTTCTGGCATTAACATACTGAATGGCTCCACGCACACAGGTAAGTTTCAGCTCCGTAATATCTTTCTTTTCCTTACTCTGCTGTTTAAATTCAATACTTTTTCCCGGTACAAATTCTTTTAATGCCTCGCGGAAGATATCAATCCTGCAGGATTGTCCGGTCAACTTGATGATCGAATAGTCCTGCAACGTACGATTCTGATAAAATTCAAGAAGAAATTTATTTACAACTTCATAAATATCCGCCTTCAAAAGCAACTCTATTTCCTTAATGTTGAATATAATCTCCGGAAAGGAATGCTTATAGATCAGCTGTCCCGCTTCGCGGACAATCAGATTCCAACGTTCAATCTGTGTGATCTTTAAGTCGTCACTTTCTCTGTCATAATTATTTTGAAAACTGTTTCGTACAATCCCTTCCCGCAAATAGAACTGCTGCTTCATTTTATCTGCAATATCAAACAGGAAATAAAAATTATTCTTTACCATATAATATTCATCTCTTGTATGGTTCTCATAATTTTTAAATTTTGTCGGAATCACAGCCTCAGCATCTTCGTACATCTGCTCTAATTTTTCATATACCGCATCCTTGCCAAACTCATCTACAAACCGGAAAATATCTTCGGATGCCACCGGAATGACCTCGTCGATGCGAACCGTTGCCTTACTGCTGTAAAATGCGGCAAACATGATTTTGATATACTGCATAATGCGGTATGTAATATTGTTGCCTCCGAAATTCGTATCCCCATTTTCGTAGGTAGTCTCAATGTCCACCTTATAAGAGACACTGTCGTTTTCAATACGGAAATTGCAGGATGATAAGTCTGTCGTACCACCACCGCAGTCCATGATCAGAGCCTCAATCGTTTCTCCATCATAGAACCGCTTTTTCTCGATCAGATTCTGAATGGTGTTATAAATTACTGCGGTTCCTTCATCGAGCATATGTGCCGTGTCAATATCATACTCCGGCAGCAATTCCTGAAACATAATATTGTACTGCTGCTTTAATTTGACCGGACTTGTCAGATGAAGCTTCCGAAAACGACATTTAAAGCGCTGTTCTGCACTGTGAATGACATACAGCAAATACCTCCGAATGATATCTCCGCGGTTAACAACCGCCATGTTTCCATTCTTATCATTGATTTCCTGCTGCTTATCATAACTATTGACCCATCGCTTAATCTCATAAAAAACGCTGAAAGATTCATCATAATATTTGATCTGCGTATCTTTCTTTGCATCATATCCAAAGTGATAAATGATATTCTGTGCGTCGTGACAATCTGCTACTGTGACCATGGTTGGAAGCATCGGACTCCACTTTTTCCGTTTCTTCGTGTTATCCATAAACTGCACTTCATTAATCGCATCAATCTTTATTCCACCGTTGAGCACATCATTGCTGTCATGCTGGCGAATATATCCATGATCCAGATAAGTGCCTGCTGCCGTATTAGAAGTACCAAAATCTATCGACAGAATTGCAGGTGTCTCCTCAAGGTCTCTCACTTCCAGATCTACCAATGGAATTTTATAATAGTTGATTGCAATATATTTCTTCTGTTCCTTGCCGTAATACGCATTGTACAAATAATCCGATTCCTTTTTTTCAAAGAAATACAGATAATAGAATTTTTTTTCACTTAAACGAATTGGCTGACGTCCATCTCTTGCGAGGAAAAAATGCTCCTCATCGGCTCCATCACTGACCAGATTTAAGATGGAACAGATCTTTCCGCTGTCATCCACCAAAAGGACATTGGATTCTACAATATGATTAATAACAACCTTGCTGATATCATTTTTCTTGCTTCTGTCGATACCGACCTGATAGCGGTCGAACAGAGTAAGATCCAGATCGTTATACAGCATCAGCCTGGCAGGATTATGAATCGTCCCCTCATCCCGCAAAACCGTTCCGAGTTTGCTTTTTAAAGTCTCCTCCAGCCGTTCCATTCCACCTTCTGCAACATCCCGGATAAAAAGCGCCTCTTTTTCTCCACGATAGCGCAGGATTGTTTCGATCAGTTCATACCGGTTCAAAGGATCCATGATACCTTTGATAATTTTTTCCTTTGTGCAGATTTCCCGCAGCTGTATGGTCGTCATCTCTTCCAATTCACGCTTCTGGTAAGTATTTTTATGGGAACTTGCGGTCTTTTTGTTGTTATCAATATACAAAGAATATGATCTCATTCGTTTAACCTACTCCTAATGTCTTTTCTAACTGTTTCAAATTGTCAAGTATCTCATCGATCTGTGCGACATGTGCAGTATCATTTAACTGCTCATATATGCTTTTTGCCTGTTTAAAATATTTGCGTGCCTTGGAAAAAGAACCTTTGGACAGATACTCCATTGCACGGTACATTTTTTCAACAGCCATTCCCTCTGTCTTGCTTTCTGTCATTCCATCAATTTTATCTTCAATGTCTGCTACTTTATCTGCGTTACCAAGCTCCTGATAAATCTGCTTTGCCTCATTGTATTTACTTTTTGCGGTGTCATGATCTCCATTTCTGTCGGCTTCTCTTGCCGCTGTTTCTGCTGCGATCGCAAGCTCCAATTTGTCTCCATCCGAGCTTTCTTTCTTAGAAGAATCCGCATCATTGATCTTGATGTTGACAGAATCCAACTTGTCAGAAGCTTTACTGTCACCGGCATCTGCTGCCAGTTTATAGAAGTCCTTTGCTGTCTCGTATTTGCTTTTGGCATTTGTGTAGTCACCCTCCGCAGCCAGTTTGTCCCCTTCCTGTTCTGCATTCATTCCACTGTTCATATTTTCATTTACCTGCGCGCTCTTATCATTCGTCTGCGCAGATTCAAGGGCATCCTCTGCCTTTTTTTTGTAGCTGGTATCATCAAAATCATCTACAGCATCACTCGCATTACTATATGCGGTAACGGCTTCTCCATAACTGTTTTCTGCAATGAAAGCATCTCCCTGCTGCATAAATGTCGCATAGCGTTCAAATGCTGTGAGCGTATTATACAGGTCAGTGGTATCTTCCCCGAGTTCTTTTAATTGATCCAATGTCTGTGTTGCCCTCTCAACATCTTTGATAGCTCCCTTATATCCCTGGCTTGTAACATTGACAGAGGCATCATACAAATCCTCCGCAAGTGAACAATACAGTTTGACACTCTGTACCCTGTCATAATTTGCAGTTCCTTTTTTCACACGCACGGAAATGGATTCGTATTCCTCGAGTTTATCCTTTGCTGCTTCGTATTTTTCCTCCTGCAGCTTCTCCACGCCGGCTTCTTTGATTGCATCAATCTTTTCGAGGTTTTTCCGGTTCATAATATATCGGGTGACCAGAATCGTCGTCAATGCAACCGTAAGAGCGATTGCAAGTGATACCAGAAGGGTGATCAGTTTTTTATATTTTCCCTGTTTTGGGTTCTGATAGATCTTATTCACAAATATGGATACAATGGTATAATTTTCGATAATATCCAGACGCTGACTTAAGATTACATCTTCAAGTCCCGTACAGACTTCTTCCGCTTTTGACACCCCATCCGTGGCATCAAGCAATTCCGCATCTCCAATATTTTCCCATGCACCACGTGTCTCCAAAAGAATAATATCGCCATCTTCTAATGAATGTTTGGCTGATATGACCGGAGAAAATTTCCCCGGTTGTCCAAGATATGCATACAGATTGTTGCGTTCCTCGTGAGAAGATACCATATCCAGTGGAATTTCTTCACTGTCTGCAAGCCGCTGTGTGAGGGAAGTATCTTTTGTTGTCTCTATGATTGCCCCATTGTGCAGCAACGCCAGACGACAATTTCCAGCATGCGCCCACCGCGCTTTCTTATAATCCGTAACCAGCACAAGTATGCTTGCCTCCAGACGGATTTCTGCTGATTCCTCCAAAAGTGTCCGATGTGCCTCAGCCATATAACTTTTCAGTTTTGCCTTTGACATTCCAGGCATATCCGAAAATTTTGCAATGACTGCTGTAACCGCCTGCTGCGCGCTTTTTTTCATATCGTCAGTATCGATTCCATCTGCAATTACGTAACATGCATAATCTTTCAATTCCACAAATGCAAAATAATCTGCATTATTCAGATAGCTGCCTGCTTCCGATATAAATTTCGTCTCGAAGCTTGCATTTTCTTTTCTCATAATAATCTCCTACTTTATTTTCAATACAACGATCGTCGCATTATCCTTTTTTATCTTCTTGCTTGTCACAACGGATTGAATGATTGCATCTGCCATTTTTTGGGCACTCATCCTCTTTTTCAAAATGTTTTCCAACCCGATTTGTCCAAGAATCTCTACTCCATCCGAATATAACAGAACACGATCCTTTTTCTTGAGAAGAATTGGACGGTCTCCTTCATCTGCTTTCCGGAATCCATCGTATCCCAGATAATTGACCAGACGTTTGTCTGATTTTCCGTCTAATACTTCTTCACGTCTCGCATAGCCCGCATAATACTGATTTTCCAGCCAGTTTTTTACATTTTCCTTGCGATTGACCATGATCAGACGATCTTTGCGGAATACTGCAATATTACTGTCTCCTACTGAAGTCCAAAACATCTTGTCATCCTTGAGTACTACGGAAACCACGGTTGTTCCGCCCTTGGTTTCTCCGAATTCATCGCGAATACGCTCATTAGAAAGAATTGCTGTCTTCTGGAAAAAATAGCTCAGATTATCTGTGACATCCCTTTTATCAAATTCGTCCAGAAAAGTCTCTACCGTAATCTGACTTGCCAGTTTTCCATTTACATAACCACCAATTCCATCTGCTACGATTGCCTGTACGCCATATGGTTTAATGCAGGTTCCAAATGAATCATCCTGTTTTTCCCGTGTTCCGATCGTCTGTGCATTTCCGATGTCTGCATACAGATTATTTCCGATTGCAAAACTTTTGATTTCCTTTATCATCCGAAGAATTTTATTCATCCTCTTCTCCTGTCTCACCACTTCCATCATTCCACTCAAAATGTTCTCCACATAATGGAATAAAAATAAATTTACTGTGTCCCATTTCAATTACAGAAAATGCCTGCAGTTCCACCGGCGTATATACAGCCTCTCCGTTGTGATATGCAAGTCCTGATGAATCTCCCGGCAACAGATAGGTAGAACGATTTTTTGCATCATAAATAATTGCTGCATGATTGACTCTTGAAATTGCATTATCTCCAAGAATCTGAATATGCATATTGTCTGCTCTTCCAATAAAGTTCTTGCCGGAATGGATCTTGTAATCCTTTCCATACTGTGTTCCTTCAATACATACCAGCCATCCGGTTACCGGATCGGCATTCTCTTCTGTTCCCATGATCGGCATGGTTTTGTCCGGATCATCAATCATTGTCCTGCGTCCGGTATTGGAATACAAATTTACTCTCTCAATTTCTGTGTTACAATATGGACAAGTATCTCCATATTTTCTTGCACTGTACATATGTCCGTTTTTACATCTGTTTAATGCCATGATTTTCCTCCATTAATATGTTTTCTCTGATTATCTAAGCTGCAACATTGTGCTTGCTATGTAAATAATGTCACCTGCTACCAGCTGTACACTTCCCACAAGTTTTACATCCATGATTGCATTCTGGGAAAGCTTTCGTACTCTTGTTCCATTTTTTGAATCTATATCATCAATGCACCAGCCGTCATTCGTATAGTTTAATACTGCATGCTGCTTGGATATCATCTGGCTCATTGCCGACATAGATAAATCTATATCCACCGGTTCTTTCTGTGTGCTTTTTCCAATAACCAATGAAGTCTTTCCACGGATGTCCCACGTAAAGAGCACATCACCCTCCTCATTGATCAACACCAATTCACGAACCGGTTTCTTTCCTGTCTCAATAGCGGTCTTTGGCTCAGCGCGTGTAATTCTTGCGCCCTCTCCGGTGGCCGTCGCCGTTGTTTGTTTTTTCTGTTCCACGTTATTACTTTTTTTCTCTTTTTTGTCTGTTTTAAAAAGCACAGACAAGAGAATCAGAATACCCAGTGATACTGCAATTGCAATTGCCTGTATCCTCCAGTCATCGGTCGATTTCATTTCAATTCCAAGTGCAACTCCTATGATTGCACATGTCAGACATTTTATTAAATCATTCATTTTTACTCTCTCATTTTTATCGGATTTTAGACTTTAGAAGGGCGTCAGCCCCTATGGTTTTCCCTTGGTAAAGGGCTGACGCTATATGTCAATTTTCAAAGAAAATTCACTCTCTCTTAGGATGCATAGCCTCCATTTACAGCAGTAGAATTAATTGCATTCTTCTTCTGTCTGATAATCAGTTTGAAAGTTCCAACACCCTCAGTATCACCATATGTTTCGCTGTAATCTACTACGAATGCATTCGGTAATGAATACTCTCTTACGACCTGACCTGCTGCTGTTACGCTGACGGTAACTTTCTTATAGCAGTCTGCTGTCTCTGCGGAGATCATAGACCATAAAGCAAGATCTACGGTTCCCTCTGTTCCATCGTCTACCATAGTAAGTACTTTACCTGTGATTGTCATTGTGACACTTACATCTGTTGTTCTTGCATCTGAATCCTTTGGTGTATCAATCGCAAAATCTACTGTCTGGATTGTGTCTACTCCTAATTTAATGGAATCATCCACATTTAACATAAAACCCATTACGCTTTTTTCCTCCTTTCAATTAATAAGCAAATCCGCCCTGATATGCTACAGAGCTGTTTTTGTCTTTCTTCTGACGCAGCTGGATCGTAAAGGTACCAACACCGCTTTCATCCGAAAAGACTTCCTTGTATGAAACAACATAAGCAGTATCCATAGTGATCTGTCTTACAACTTTACCTGCTGAAATTACTTCAACGGATACGTTTGCATAACACTTTGCGTTCTCTGCCGGTGTAAGGGCAAATGCAGGAAGTTTGATAGAATCATCTGCAATTCCCCCAATATTTGCACGAATCTTTCCCTTGATGGTAATTCCCATTCCAAGATCTGTTGATCGTGCATTGCTGTCGTCAGGCGTATCTGTATCAAATATTACAGATGTAACTGTTTCCAGGCCTAACTCGATTTTTTCGTTTGCTTCAATACTTACTTTGAAACCCATTTTTAGCCTCCTATGTTTTTTATTTTATTAAAAGGAAGTTTCCTTCCTAATAACCGTTTTAGTCACTGCTGGCTGCCCGTTGTACCTTTTGTAATAGATACCTTGAGGTTCTTAACATTTCCGTTAAAGCCAAGCTTAATGTTACAGTCATTTGTGGTCTCATCAATGACAAAGTCGAGTTCGTCTCCCTGCTGGGTAATACCATTGATATACTTTTTGTCTGCTTCCCACAAAGATTTCTGACTCTTTGGATTATTACTAAAGAAGTTTGTAACATTCTCCTGTTTGAAATCGTTACTCAGATAACGGAGCATACGCTCTACATAAGTACTTACCATTGTTTTATATAATGAATCGTATGCATCATCCATCATTGCCATGGTTCTTGCCTTATAGACGGTGATGTTACGTACTTCTTTTCCCTGAATCTGGCTGCTTTCCGATGCGAAAACAAAACCAAACCCCTTATTGTTAATCACATTTTTAATGGTGTTGGTAAATCCTGTAATTTCTTTACCCATTGTTGTGACTGTCTTTAAAGAATGATCTCCGGCTTCGATGTCATAACGTACACCCGGATATTTGGAAGTCACATTGCTGTAAAACTCCTTTAAATATTCCGGGCACTGGTATGCTGCTACCATACCTGCGGCAACATAAGCAGCTCCTACATACACACCCTCAATCCAAAGTTTCATAATGTCTTCACGCTCTTTGGAAAGCTCAACGCCACCCTCTTCCGAAATGAGCATCTTGTTATCGAGCACAACTTCCGACTTCTCTTTTGGAACAATCGTAAAGTTTGGCAGACAGCAGGATACATACTCACTGAAATCGCGCTTTGCAAGAATGGAAGATTTTTCAATAAAGCTGTCCACTCCGGAGGTTGCCACATAATTAAATGTCGTGTTTTCTCCTGTCTGATAATTGAAAAATACCTGGATCTTATATTCACGAATCGCATCCATAAGTGTCGTAAGTGATTCCATACTGTTACCATCTGTCTTGACTCTTGACTGGTTGCCTTTAAAGCGCATACGGGATACCGTCTTCTTCTTTGCAGATTCCAGTTCGATATCCGGAACGATACCAAGCCATACGGTATTGGTATAGTCATTCTTTGTATTAACCGTGTTCAGGTATGTCTTTAAACGATCGATATTCATGCTGCTCACAAGCATGTCCAGTTTCGTGTTTGTGACAAGCAGAGATGGAACCATCCCCTTTTCCTTTGTGTTATACTGCTCGAAAAATACCTTAACACCAAGCAGCTTTTCTACAAGCGGCTTTACGGTCTTGATAAAATCATCCTTAGCATTCTTATAAAATGCAAGATATGTATTATAGTTCTCTACTTCCTGTTCTACATTCACGTCACTGTTTACGACTGCTGTCATCGGACAGAAGGTTCTTACTACAAGGCTTCGAATATACTCAGAAGGTTCCTCATTGATGCTGTCGTAATCCTCTTTGAAGGTTTCTGCCAGTTCGGTATTTGTATCCGTTGTTGACAGAGCAAGTAACTCCTGTTTCTCTTTCTGTGGAATCTCAAGCACCTTGAGTTCTCCATTTTCCCCCATCTGCAACATTCCGAGTGCAAGCTGCTTTTCGTTTTTCTGTGATGGAGACTGTGTCAGAAGCAGACGTGTCTTGATGTCCTCAATTGCCAATGGCAACATTGCCATGACATTGTTGTAATTCTGACTCGCTTCCTCAAACTTGTAATTCAGCTTATCTCCTAAATCCAGTTTCTTTGGATCTTCATCATCAAGTTTTTCATATTCTCCATAAAGATAATGAATTTCTTTTCGCACCTGTTTGATATCACGCATGATCTTCTTTGGAGAAATCATGTCCAGAATCTTTTCAAATTTGAAATCCACATTAATGATTCCCTGTGCGCGCTTAGTATCCATCAATGTAAACAGCATGTTTAAAAAGTCATTCTGCTGATTTAACGGAATCTCTGAGATGTATTCCTCTGGAATTCCTTCCGGCTTCTCAAGTGTATATGCCACACTCTGATTTGCCGCATTGAAATAGGAATAAACAACCGGCTCAAATTTGTTCAAAAATTCATCAAAACTTCTGACAAGCAGAGCTTCATGAATCTCTTTGATTTTTGCATCATCGAGACTCTCTACATCCTTTGCATCTCCGACAAGTGTCAGCAGATTAAGCTTTTCCGGATTGATCTCCTCGAATAACATCGTTCTGTTTGTCTGTGTAATCACTTCCATTACGTTACCTCTTTTCTTTCCTTGTTTTTATCTTGTAAAATATAATAAGAATACGCTTTTCAGCCTTTTCTTTTTATCCTTATCAAGCATCCTCATAAATAATCTTTCTTTGTATCCGGATATCTCCACAAATTCTGAAAGTCTGGGAATTTCCCGGATGTCCTCAATATCTTCTGCCTGCGGGAGCTGATATCCCGTCAGCATGTTATAAATCACGGCACCCACACTATAAATATCTGTTGCCCGGCTGATCTTCCCTCTCTGGTACAATTCCGGCGCGGAATATCCACGACTGACATAGACTGCTCCATGTGGTCTGCTCCCCATCCTTGCGGCCGATCCAAAATCAATTAATGTAATATGACCATCCGGACGAACAATGATATTGGCCGGTTTAATGTCACAATGCAACAGTTTTCTTTTGTGAATCTGTCTTATAATCTGTAACAGATCCCGAATGATCCTGTATTTCTGTGAAACCGTCAGTTCTCCCACACATGCATCAAGTGATCGTCCTTTTGCTTTTTCAATCACAAGATACCATGTGTCATTTTCTGTAAAATCATCTACATAAACGGTTGTGCATCCGCTGTATGGTTTTTTGATGTCCTGAACCATACGGGTATACTCACATTCTTTCTGAAAGGCTTTCCCAAATTCTTCAAATTTGTTTTTGCAACTGCTGCCTCTGCACAAAACCGATCGATGATCCAGATCCCGGTTTGCAATCCGATAGGGCATAAATTCTTTGATGATAACATCCTTTTTCCGGACCTTGTCATATCCGATATAGGTAATGCCCTGCTCTCCGATATAATGTACTTCCCGAATCTGAAATCGCCCATGCAATATGGTCTGCGCCTCAAGCGCAATGTCTTCTACTTCTATATCCATCTATGTATAACACTCCTATTTTGGACGGAAGCCAAAGAAACTTGCAAACTGGCTGCTCACATCCGCCATGTTCACACCGGCACTCTTTTTCTGTGTTGCTTTTTCATTTTGCAATTCTTCAAACATCATATCGCCAAAATCCATTTTAAAACCGCCTGGTGTAAATCCTGCGAATCCATTTCCACCGGACTGCTTTTTCTTTGCCCCTGCATTCTGCTGTGGCTGCGGGCCAGGTCCCTTTTTGCGGTCTATATCATACCGCTGTCTCTTTCCGGCATCACCAAGCACCGAATATGCCTCATTAATTTTCTGAAATTTCTCAGCCACTTCCTGATTCCCGGGATTCGTATCCGGATGATACTTTTTCGCCAGCTTTCGGAACGCTTTCTTAATTTCCGATTCGTCTGCCTGTTCTCCTACCCCCAGAATCTGATAATAATTCTTTTCCATCTATTTCTACCTCATGATCAGACTCTGTCCGCAACAGCTACAGAATTTATTTGGAAGCTGCACCGGGCGATAGCATTTTCTGCAGATCATAATCCCTTTTGTGTATGCCCCCGTCTGTGGAACCGGATTTTGGACAACCTGTGCATAATTATTTTGCATAGGTGCCGGCGTCGGCATCTTTTCCTTTTTTATTTTGCAGTTCATCACAATCAACATAATAATAACGACCAGCTGCTCAATAACAATTATCCCAAGCAGGATAACAGGTAAACTTAACATAACCATAATTTCTTCCTTTCTCTTTATTCTTCTATGCGAAAGCTAAACTCAACATTGGAAAACTTGATTCTGGAACCATCAAAAATCTCTACGGATGCCTTCGGCGGAATCTCTTTATTGTTCACATATGTTTTGTTTGTTGAACCGTTGTCACATAAAAAGTAGTGATTATTTTTGCTCATGATCGATGCATGCTTTCTACTTACTGTCTCATCCAGAATGCGAAGATCGCAGTCTGCACCTTTTCCAATCCAGAACAGTTCCTTATCAATATCTGTTATACTTCCGCTCTTTGTATTGACCAGTTGCAGACATTTTTGTTCTCTTGCAGCAGCCGGCTCATAAAGCCTCGAAGAAGCACTGCTGTGCAATGCCTTTTGCAGATATGCCGGATCCAGTACACCCGTCTCATCTCCCGACGGCATGGATGGCATCTGCTGCATGTTTCTATCCTGCATTGATGCCGCATACCGGTCGGTATATGCTCCGGCTACGGTATTGTTGGCTGCACCGGATGCTTCATCACAATAATTCTGTATATCCATAACATTGGTACAGCGGCTTGTATCATCAAGGAACTGCAAAAACTCTGTGATTCTTGTGCAGTTTTCTCCAAGCGCAAAAATTGTCTCAAACACAGTCTCCTTACAAAAATTCCGGATTTCGGCAAAATTCATAATTGCACTTCCGTTTTTTCTTAAAAGAATCAGATTTCCATTTTTAATTCGGATGGTCGCTGTATCCAGCTGCAGAACCTGTTGATTACTCTGCCCCTGATAAATATTTTCTGTGACAAGACTCATCAGTTCAAAAAAGTCATCCACCAACAGTTCTTTTCTGATATACATTTTTAAGCTTTCATCCACATTTGCTATATTCAGCATTTTTTCCTCCTTCTTTATGCGTAATATATAAACTGCTCATCAGCCAGAAAAATAACATCTTTGTTCTCCAGGCGGTTTGCTATATTTCCAACCAGGCGTTCGCCATTTTTATAGGTACCATTGAGTGAATTTAAATCTATCAGATTCCATTCCCCATCCATTTTTTCCAGTTGGGCATGTCTTCTGCTCACGGCCTGATTCTCTGCGATACAATAGTCTGACTGTTGCGGATCTTTTCCCATTACCAGCCCCTCATCCGGCAGATAAATTTTTTCTTTGGTACTCTCCCGAAACAGATATGCTCCTTCCGGCACGGCAGGTTCCTGCTTTGCAGGCACATCTTCTGCTGCGAGCTCCTGAATCAATGTACAAAAACGCTTCGAATCAAATTCGGTTCTGGCATTCAGCTCATTCATAATCCGTACAATGTAGGAACTGTCCTCATTCGGATCATATCTGACCAGGAATAGTATCTGGCGGATAAATTCCGCAATAGAAATTTCTTCTTCACACGCAAGGTCCGGTAGATAAATCAAACGAAGTTCCCCACTTTCCGCATCCATATATATCTGTCGGGAATCCAGTAGAAGCTGGTGCTCATCCAACAAAAAACCGGACATTCCATCGATAATGGCAAAATAATTTTCGAATATCCGAAGAATTTCTGCCCGTGTCAGCTCTCTTTCGAAATATACCGGCAACGGAACATAGGCTTCATTCTGATAGCTCACTAACACATCGTTTGCCTGTTCTTCCACTGAAAAATCAATGATTCCATATATTTCATTTTCAGAAATCATACGGTAGGCAATTTCGTCAAATTGTCTACGCCTGACTGTCACCACAAATTCCTTTGTTTCCATCTTTTTATCACCTCTGTTCCATTTCTAAATCCATGTGTCGAAGATTTCCAGTTCCGCGAGTCTGTCGATCAGCTGCCCCGGCTCATAGGTACGAAACAGTGGTATTCCTTCTAAGTGATTGCCTGCCGTTTCCTCTTCATCCAATTCCATTCTATTTCTTATCACCCGGACATTTGCCTGATCCTGCAGCATCTGCTTTAGCTTTCCAGCACGCCACTGTGCTCTGCTTTCACCGGTTTCCACAATAACCAGCTCCTGCAACAGCGATACAAAATCCCGGTACTGCAACATTGCATTTTGAACATCCATCACAATAAAGTCATATTTTACTTCCTCAAGTAGTTCTTTGAATTTCACATAATCATTTTCTTCATATAGATTATGTATTCCTATCTGACTTCCGAGTACAATTCCCAACGCATTCGCATCTCCCAGATAATCGGTCTCTAATGTAACCGTCTCTCCGTCGATATACAGAACCTTTTTCTTTTTTGCTGCAATTGCCTTTGCACATGCCGCTGCGAGAACTGAAGTTCCACAATTTCCACATGCCCCTGTAAATGCTATAATTCTCGCATTTCCATGATGCTCCTCATAGATCTGTACCATATTTGCCACCAGATCATCGACATGCTGGAATTTGTAGATTACGCCATAATCATTACTCCGGTCATATCTTCTTGTCCCAGATAGGATCGCTATCGCACAATATCTGGAAAGTTCCTCATAAGCTACGGATATCGTTTCATCTACCAGCACCAGATCCAGTTGTTTTCTCTTTGCTTCCCTACATACATTCTCTATGTCCTCAAAGACAATACATTCTATGTCCTGGTCGTATTCTGTATGGATTGCTTTCTGTAATCTTCTGATATATACCTTATCTTTTATCAGTATTCCTGTTTTTAATTTCTTCATGTTCTACTTTCCTTCTGCTTCTAAAATCAAAATAAAGTCACCTTAACTCCATCCCATGAACGGAAGTGGTATTTTGCCATGAAATAATATACAATGTGTAAAATCACACCCAGTGCCAGAAAAAAGCATGCTATCAGTAAAAAGATATTGTCTCTTGGCGAAACTATCAGGTTCCATATAAATGCCTTAATTTCTGTAGATGTATGATCAATTCCATAATCTCCAACTACCGCTAATGACACGCCAAATATTTCAAACAGTAAAAAGAACATTCCAAAACCAAGAAAAATTGCTCTCCCTAACCCTGTTCTTCTTACAACCGCCTT
>URYB01000016.1 GCA_900552085.1 uncultured Lachnobacterium sp. | reverse complement strand
TCTGCTGCAATAAGTTCGCAGACAAGAGCGGCGCCATCATCGGTTTGCCAGAAACGAGGTGATCCGGATGGCAAAAAGGATACCAGCGGTAGCGTCGGATTGTGATGGAATGATCGGCGTCATTTATGCCAGGTACTCAAGCCACTCCCAGAGAGAGGAGTCAATCGAGGATCAGTTGCGTGAGTGTCACGAGTTCGCTGCTCGTAACAACATAAAGATCATTGCAGAATATACGGACTCAGCTCTCACCGGAAGAACAGACAGCCGTCCGGACTTCCAGAAAATGATCAGGGACTCAGCTCGTGGCAAGTTCCAGGTCGTTGTCACTTACAAGGTGGATCGTTTCGCCCGCGACAGATATGACAGCGCCATATATAAGGCGAAGCTCAGAAAGAACGGCGTCCGCGTTCTGTATGCAAAAGAGACGATACCGGACGGACCTGAGGGCATCATCCTGGAGTCAGTTCTCGAGGGATATGCCGAGTATTACAGCGCGGCGCTTTCCCAGAACATCCTCAGAGGGTTGGAAGGCAATGCCATGAAATGCAAGACCAACGGCGTCCAGGTGCTTGGATATTACACCGGAGAAGATGGTTGTTATGAGATTGATCCAGATTATGCCAGCGTTGTGCTGAGTATATTCCAGAAGTATGATGCAGGCGTTCCGCAGAAAGAGATCATCGACGACCTAAACGCCAGAGGCTTCCGGACAACGCGAGGCTTTGCCTTTAATAAAAACAGTGTGACCAGGATCCTGAGGAACCGGAAGTATATCGGCGAGTATTCCTGGGGCGATGTTACTGTTTCGGGCGGTATGCCGCAGATCGTCCCGCTGCCATTGTTTGACAGTGTGCAGCGCAAGCTCGACCGAGGATCCAGAGCTCCGGCGCATAAATGGAAGGTTGCGGACTACATCCTCACCTCGAAGCTGTTCTGTGGCCACTGCGGTGAGCTGATGGTCGGCAGAGCTGGCACCGGCAAGTCTGGTAAGAAATACGACTATTATGCCTGCGTAAACCGAACCAGGCGGCACGGTTGTGATAAAAAGCCGGTGAAAAAGGAATGGATTGAGGATATTGTTGTAAAATATACAAAAGAGGTCGTGCTTGCTGAGGATATGATCGAGCAGATTGCTGACGGAGTGATGGATTTTCTGGAGAGAGAAAAGAAAAGCAACGGAGAGCTTGATGCTCTGGAGGCAAGTCTCAAGAATGTAGAGAGTTCGATCAAGAACATGATGCAGGCGATTGAGCAGGGCATCATCACGAAAAGCACGAAGCAGAGGCTCATGGAGCTTGAGGAGCAGCGGGATCAGATCAGTGCCGCGATAGCAAGGGAGAAGATAGCAACGCCAGACATCGAGCGTGACCAGATTGTGTATTTTCTGGAGAAGTTCAAAGAGGGCAGTCTTGACGATCCTGATTATCGCACGAAGCTGGTGGAGGCGTTTGTCTCGTCTGTTTATCTCTGGGACGATGGCCGGATCGTGATCAATTACAATTATACCGGCGAAAACAACCAGCTGACGCTCAGGCAGATCGAGCAGGAACTTGTTGACATGGATGGTGCAGAGGGTTCGCCTTTGGACTCGTCTGCTCCACTCAAACTTGCAAATCCGAACACAGTGATGTGTTCGGATTTTGTGCATTTAGAACTATTAGGAAAATCAAAAATAAAGGTGTGTATTAGATTAAAATGAAAGATTAGCTATTGAAATGAATATAGAGGTCCATGTGCTTTGCAAGTGAAGTAAGTGCATGGGCTTTTTTGTATGTCTGATAGAGTGAAAATGTTGTAATATGAAAAAATCATAGAAGATTATATGATTGATTACACATATAAAATTAGGTACAAAAGAAATCAAAGTAGAATAATCGTACTATTTGAAGTACAATAGTGTCAGGTGTACATAAGAGTATCTGATGTGAAACTTTGAATTTTGGAGGAAATAAGATATGACAAAAGAGGAATTGTTTGCACCAATCCGCGAAAAATATAATGAATTAAAGAATGCAATAGAAGGAACAGACATAGATAAAATAAGAGAACTTACGTTAGAGGTCATGCAATGGTTCATCCAGCAGAAATTTCCGGAAGAACAGAAAAGACGATTGCAGATTATGTTTTGGATTACATGCTAAATGGAAATCAAAATGCATTAGTTCCGAGAGAAGATTATGATGTAGATTTGCATTATGCAGGGACAAGAACAGTTCCTATGTGTTGGCAATTTTGGCATACTTATAGAATTGAGGATTTGGTAAGTAATATTTTGATGGCTGATCAAGAGCAGATATTTAATAGAGACTGGCAAATAAAAATTGGTTCTTCAATTACGGATACGGGGAATGCATTGGAACTTGATGAGGCAATAGTATTTGGAAAGAAAATCAATATTAAAGCACTGCATGAATATATGATTGCAGTCGGAAAAAACACGCGTCATATATTAGAAAATATTACATTAGAGCAGATAAAATCAATGGTGCCATATGAAAGAGTAATGCGTATCTTAGAAGAAGGTGGTGTAACAACTGATTTTCGTTCGGTTTGGTTGTTGGTTTATTGGGGAAGTTTAACAATGGGTGGCATGATTTTAACTCCAATGACAGACCACCATATGATGCACTTGCCACCATGTTTAAATAATTTGCCGATTTTAGAAGAGTAATAAATCTTTCGTTTTGTAGGTAACAGAAAATTTTTGTTTTCAACTTAATAATATAATAAGTATTACATATGGCCATTATGGAGATTGGGGTTCTCTGTAATGGCTATTTTTATATAGGAATTATTTTGAAATTCCCGTACAGTAAAAGCAAGCTTGCAAAGATGTTCATCTGAAATGTAACCAGAAAGTTCGGCTTCCGGTTAAAGAGCTCCTTGAATCGTGGTTATGGACATATGGAAGAAATGAATCAAGCCAGGTCCACAATTTTGGATAAGAATGGACATATGTAAAAATGCGTTGTAATGAGGTCTAATTAAATCATGTAAATTGGACAGTATGGCATGACCTTTTTACATATGTCCAAAATTATTTCCAATGTTGGACATTTCAATACGTTTTTTCGTATTGGTCCAAAATAGACTTTTTTAGTGGACATAGCAAATTGCTTTTTATGTATATATCCATACAGTTAAAAATTCCTATAATGATTAAGTTGTTTCTGGTGATACAATGGAAAAGAACAGGTAAATATCTGGACAATGGGAATCGTATGACAAAATGTCCATTAGCTGTTATAATAATTCCAAAGAGAGACAAGGAGCAAAGACAAATGAATTATGAAGAGTGTATAGAACTGGCAAGACCTCGCATTGGCAAGTATTGCAAAGCCTGTAAAGAATGCAATGGAAGAGCCTGCGGTAATCAGATTCCGGGACCGGGTGCAAAGGGAATCGGAGATACGGCAATTCGCAACTATGATAAGTGGAAAGAAATCCGTGTGAACATGGATACAATTGCGGAGAATGGACCGGTCGATACTTCACTGGAATTGTTCGGGAAAAAGTTCCGGTATCCGTTTTTTGCGGGGCCGGTGGGAGCGGTCAATCTGCATTATGGAGATTGCCTTAATGACATTTCTTATAATGATATTCTGGTTTCTTCCTGCGCAGAATTTGGAATTGCGGCATTTACCGGAGATGGAATGGACAGCAATGTAATGGTTGCAGCAACCAAAGCAATCCATAAGGCGAATGGCCTGGGAATTCCGACGGTAAAGCCATGGAATATGGAAACCATTCGAAAAAAGATGGAACTGGTACATGCGTCGGAGGCTTTTGCGGTAGCGATGGATGTGGATGCTGCGGGACTTCCGTTTTTGAAAAATTTTGAGCCGCCGGCTGGAAGTAAAACGGTGGAAGAATTACGTGAAGTGGCAAAAGAAGCAGGTGTTCCATTTATTGTGAAGGGTGTTATGACGGTAAAAGGCGCTTTGAAAGCAAAGGAAGCAGGCGCGGATGCAATTGTAGTGTCAAATCATGGAGGACGTGTGTTAGATCAGTGCCCGGCAACGGCAGAAGTGCTTGCGGACATTGCAAAAGCAGTGGATGGTTCCATGAAAATCTTTGTGGATGGTGGAATCCGTTCCGGAACAGATGTGTTTAAAGCACTTGCATTAGGGGCAGATGCAGTAATCATTGCACGGCCATTTGTTACGGCTGTCTATGGTGGTGGAAGAGAAGGTGTGGAAGCGTACATATCAAAAATCGGCGGTGAACTGGAAGATAAGATGAAAATGTGCGGGGTATCGGATCTGGCTGAAATTACAGGGGAATGTATCTGGAAAAACTAGGAAAACTCGCATGTGCGGGAACAGGTAAAAGGGAAGCGTAATGTATCGGATTGATGAAAACAGCAACAGGGAAAAATATATCCTGCTCATTCCGGCGATGCTGGATATGCATTTTCCGCTGTTGAAGTATGCATTTTATTCAAAAAATTATCACCCGGTTGTGTTGGAAAATGATGAGAATATCGTTAACATTGGATTAAAATATGTAAATAATGATATGTGTTATCCGATTATTCTGATCACGGGGCAGATGATTGCGGCACTGCAATCCGGTAAATATGATTTGAACCGGACAAGACTTTTGATGCCCTCAGCAGGGGATGCCTGCCGGGGATCAAACTATACGGGCGTATTGCGCAGAGCAGTGGCAAAAGCCGGTTTTCCACAGGTAAAGGTACTGGCGTTGAATTTGAAAGGACTCGAAAAAGAGGAACAGTTTCAGATCGAGCCGGGAATGGTGTGGCGTGCGCTGTTTGGATTATTTTATGGAGATATCCTGATGGCATTGTTGCAGCAGACACGTCCGTATGAGACAAAGAGCGGCGAGGCGGAAAATATCTGGAAGAAGTGGATACACGTGCTTTCTGAAGACATCATATGTGGAAAAAATCTTACTATTCGCCATATGAAACGAAATTTCCAAAAGATTGCTGCTGATTTTCAGAGAATGCCAAAAATTGATTGCAAAAAGCAGCGAATTGGCATTGTGGGAGAAATTTACATCAAGTACTGTCATCTGGGAAACTGGAATATGGTGCGATTTCTTGAAGAACAAGGCTGCGAAAGTCATACCAATGGCCTTTCCTGGTATGCAATGTACTATATGGATTCACATTTTAAGGAATCCGGAAGAATGGAAGCATTGTTGTATAAGGTTGTTTTGAAATTGTTTACTTCTTTACAGAATGCAATGTTGCAGTCTCTGCGTCAATATGGTTTTTATTGTATGGAGAATTTTGCAACATTGAAAAAAGAAGCACAGGACTATGTCAGCTTTCATTACAACATAGGGGATGGATGGCTGATTGGGGGAGAAATCGTCGGACATGTGAAACATGATTGCAGGAAGATTGTGGCGGTACAGCCGTTTGGCTGTATGGTCAATCACTGTTGTGGCAGAGGCTTATATCCTTCGTTACAACGGCGAATGCCGGATGCGAGAATTGTCAGTGTGGATGTAGATTCCAGCGGTTCGGAATTAAATGTATACAACCGTGTGAAGATGCTGGTAGATATGAGATAATCGTGCGTTTTTGTAAATGCGGTTGGAATAGTTACAGGCAATTACAATAAGGAAGAAGCAAATGTTAGGAAATACAAAAGGAAGATTAATCAATAAATATGTTCCGGATTATGTTTTATTTGATCTGGAAACGACGGGAACTTCATGCAACTACGACGAAGTGATCGAGATATCGGCAGTGAAAGTGCAAAGCGGCGTGATCGTTGATGAGTTCAGCCAGCTGGTGAATCCAGGGAGACCGATTCCGTTTGCGGCAAGTATGGTGAATCATATCACGGATGATATGGTGGCAGAGGCTCCGGAATTTGAAGAGATTTTGCAGGTGTTCATGGATTTTGTCGGGGACAGTATTCTGGTGGGGCATAATATCAACAGCTTTGATATGAAATTTCTGTATCGGGACAGTGAGAGATATTTTGGGCAGACGGTGACCAATGATTACATAGATACTTTGAAACTGGCGCGCCTGTGCCTGCCGGATCTTGGACATCACAGACTGAGTGATCTGGCACAGTATTATGGAATTTCGACGGAAGGCGCGCATCGTGCATTGAATGATTGCCGTATGAATCAACAGGTGTTTGAGCGGCTGGCAAAGGAAATGGATGGATCCAGAGGCGGAAAAACGAAAGTGAAACTCTGTCCAATCTGTGGGCAGCCAATGAAAAAGCGAAATGGTCGATTTGGAGAATTCTGGGGCTGTAGTGGATTTCCGGGATGCCGTTATACGGAAAATATATAGGCGGTAACTATTCAGGTGCTGAATAAAAAATGGCTGTCACATCAATTGATGCGACAGCCATTTTCATGTATTTGTTTGCTTTTTATTAGCATCCGAAACAATTACGGATAAATGTCAGTAAATCACAATTATTGAAAAGTTTGAAACACATAATAATATCCTCCTTTCAAATATTTGTATTAGCTAAGTACAAATGAATTGTAACAATTATGTAATAAGTTCGCAATATGAGGTTGTTTCCAATTGAGGAAGAATGTGTAAATACGTAACATCAAGAAATGTAAACAATAGGAATAATACAAATAGTCTGAAAAATATATAAAAATAAAACTATTTAAAAATAAAACATTAAAAATAATAAAAAAGTGAAAAAATATATTGACATGTATGTTATTGCGTGATATATTAAATACAACAAAAGAACAGAAAACAATAAATCCTACGAAGTGACGAGAAAGCTTCGAGGTCAGAAAGAAAACAGGAGGTACGGTCCAAAGGGAACATAAGTATTGGCAGGGAGCAACTTAGCACAACATTCGAACTAAGGAAACCAGTGGCGGAAATACAAAAGAGGAAAGTGAAAGCGAAGAAGAACTTTCAGATAGCCATTTGAGGTAAACGAATAGAGAAGAATGTAAGAGAAACAAAAGAAGTAAAGTGAGGTACATTCCATTGGAGAATGAACAGTGATAGGCGTCATCGGAAAAGAAAAATTCGGATGGCGCCTATTAAAATGCGTAAAAAGGGATATGTAATGCATTCAGGATCTTATTTTTGTAACAACGTAACCAAATTTGATCCAGTGAGACATCTCTGCAGCATTATTACTGTCAATAAGAAAAGGTGTTCCGTAGTGACAGATCGGTTCGAGCCGGCAGGGATTCGTCTGATGAAACCGACGGATATAGGCAAGTCCAGTTGCTTTATTGATGAATACTCCGGTATCGCCGTCACGGATGGGTTGGCGGCTGATCAATAAAATATCGTTTAAAAAGTATACAGGATGGAGATGATTGGTGGTTATTTTGATTGCGCAGTCGATGATGCCGTTGTAACGTTTCTGATATGCAGATACGTTGATTTTTTCCAGTGAGCAGGAATCGTAAATCATACCATCCTGCATATCACCGCTTGGAATGATCATTGTCACATAATCATCGGCGGATTCATTATCGTTAAGGTCCTGCGAAAATTCTTTCTCAAAATCAATGACACCATTGATAAAACGCTGCTGGGAGGGGGAGAGTCTCTGCAATGCATTACAGGTCTCTAATTCCGGAATCGGAATCCCACATAGCTCATAAGAAAATTTATTGGTAAGTTTGTACATTAAATAGATCGTGTAGAAATCAATGCGATTGGTTTCTCCGTTAATAATTCTTTTGTAAGAAGAGAGGGACATATCAAGTGCCTCGGCCATTTGGGACTGTGAAAAATGAAGAGCAATACGTTCTTTTTCCAAATTATTTCCCAAGTTATCCATCATTTCTTCTCTGGTCATGGAAAAATCCTCATTTCTGTTATATTTGTGCGGCAATAATGGGGATTGGCTCATATATTGCTAATGTTATTATAATAATAAACACGAAAATATACAAGAAAAGATTACATATGGTTCAAAAGTGAGCTGCTTTTGACAAAAACCGTCTAATTTCGTAAAAAAGTTGGACTTTATTTGAAGTGTATGAAAAATTATAATGAAATAGTAAAAATAATAGTCAAATTCAGTCAGGCAAGAGAGCGGGAGAAATCCCGCTTTTTTGCTGTATAGGAAATTCTTTTGGAATTCACTCAACAATACGGTGTGTTCACAAAATTTTCAATATGTTAGGCTTACAAAAAGGGCTTTTTATGATAAAATTATTATAACTATTGAATCTAATACAGGAAGAGGTGTTTTTGTGGAAAAAGAACGTATACATTACCTGGAGCAGCTTGCGGAATTGTATCCGACGATAGGCCGGGCGTCGACAGAAATTATAAACCTGCAGTCGATCTTATATCTGCCAAAAGGAACGGAACATTTTTTGTCGGACATTCACGGAGAGTTCCGCGCCTTTTCCCATGTACTTCGCAATGGGTCAGGAGCAGTACGAAAGAAGATAGATGATGTATTTGGGCATACACTGAGTACGGCAGACAAAATGTCTCTGGCAACGCTTATTTACTATCCACAGAAGAAAATTGAACTGGTAAAGCAGCAGGAAGAAGATATGGAGAACTGGTACAAAATCACGCTGTATCGTTTGATTGAAGTCTGCAAAACTGTTTCATCGAAATATACAAGATCGAAAGTACGTAAGGCTTTGCCGGAAGATTATGCGTATGTGATCGAGGAACTGATTACCGAAAAGCAGGAGGTCCTGAATAAAGAAGCGTATTATGAGGCTATTGTCAATACGATTGTAGAACTGGGGCAGACGGACAATTTCATAGTAGCGCTGGCGGAACTGATTCAACGTCTGGTTATTGATCATTTACATATTCTGGGGGACATTTATGACAGGGGACCATCGCCGGATCTGATTATGGACCGTCTGGAAAAGTATCATTCTTTTGATATCCAGTGGGGAAATCATGATATGGTATGGATGGGAGCGGCAACGGGACAGTTGGCATGTGTTGCAGCTGTCATTCGTACAAGCATCCGTTATGGAAATCTGGATCTGATCGAAGATGGATATGGTATCAACATGGTTCCTCTGGCAACATTTGCGATGGATGCCTATAAAGATGATCCATGTGAACGCTTTGTGCTGAAAAATTCAACGGATGAGGAGCGGAGCAAAAAAGAGACCGAGATGAACCGCAAGATGCACAAGGCAATTGCTATCATTCGATTTAAACTGGAAGGACAGCTGGTTCAGAAATGGCCCGATTTTGGCATGCAGAACCGTTGCCTTTTGCACAAAATCAATTATGAAAAGAAAACAGTAGAAATTGATGGGCAGGAATATCCGATGCTGGATACCTATTTTCCAACGATCGATCCGGAGAATCCATATGAACTGACGCCGGAAGAGACGGAAGTGATGGCGAGACTGAGAACCTCATTTATTCATTGTGAAAAGCTGCAAAGACACGTAAGACTGATGCTGAAACGTGGCAGCATGTACAAAATTTATAATGGAAACCTGCTGTATCATGGATGTGTACCGATGAATGAGGATGGCAGTTTTGCAAAAGTAAATATCTATGGAAAATATTACAGTGGAAAAGAACTCTATGATGTGCTGGAATCTTATGTCCGCAAGGCGTTTTTCTCGCTGGATAAAGAAGAACGCGAAAAAGGCAGGGATATGATGTGGTATATCTGGACGGCGCCAAATTCACCATTGTATGGACGCAGCAAAATGGCAACATTTGAACGGTATTTTCTGGAAGATAAAAAAATGCATCATGAAAGCAAGAATGCATATTATCATTTATTCAACAAACCGGAGACCGCAGACAAGATTCTGCATGAATTCGGATTGAAAGATGGAAGAGTTCATATTATTAACGGTCACGTTCCAGTGGAGCGTATGGCAGGAGAAAGTCCGGTAAAATGTAATGGAAAGCTGATATTGATTGACGGCGGATTTTCCAAGACTTACCGACGCAAGACAGGAATAGCAGGTTATACACTGACCTACAATTCTTATGGATTGACTTTGTCTGCACATGAACCATTTGATTTTTCGGATTCTGCGGTTAGGGATGAGCTTGATATCGTTTCCCATCAGGAAGCTGTAGAATATGCAGACCGGCGTATACTGGTAGGGGATACAGATTATGGAAAACGAATGATGAGCAGGATTGAGGAGTTAAAAGAACTGATTCGTGCGTACCAGTCGGGTGAGATTGCAGAATTAGATGAGGGCAGAAGATAGTTATGTACAAAGTTAGAGGGTATGCGTTTGAATCGCTGGAACAGGCGCAGATTGCACAAAAAGAAGTGGAAAAAATCCGATATATACGCAGTAAAACGAAGATGGATGATCCGGATGCTGTGTTGCAGATTTACCGGAAATTGATTTTACAGGAAGTCTTTGAAACTCCGGTGGGAATGGAGTTTTTAAAAGAACTGCAGGGATATTTACATACGATTCCGTATATCAAGTACGAGGATGTACTTCCGATTCCGGTGTATGCACCGGAGCAATCCGGGGAACCGGGAAGCCGAAGCGAAAAGAATAACTATCGGAGAAAATACCATAGAAGTTTGTTCTTTGCCATCGTATTTGCGATAGTGATTGGAGCAATGTTTGCCATTACTTATGTGAGTGGGGACAATGTTACCATACTTAATTATGAAAATGAGCTTATTGATAAATATGAAAACTGGGAACAGAAACTGGACACGCGTGAAAAAGAACTGGATCAGCGTGAGGCAGAACTGAATGTACGTGAACAGAAACTGGAACAACAGGAGGCAGAATAACCATGGACAAATTAAAAATTCTGGTGGTGGATGATGAAAGCAGAATGCGCAAACTGGTGCGTGACTTTCTGGTACGTCAGGATTATGAAGTTTTAGAAGCAGGAGACGGTGAGGAAGCACTTGATATTTTTTATCGGGAAAAGGACATCGCATTGCTCATTCTTGATGTGATGATGCCGAAGATGAACGGCTGGGAAGTGTGCCGTGAAGTTCGGGAAAATTCAAAAGTTCCGATTATCATGCTTACCGCAAAAAGCGATGAGAGTGATGAACTGATGGGATTTGATCTCGGTGTGGATGAATATATTTCAAAGCCATTTTCTCCGAAAATTCTGGTGGCACGTGTGGAAGCAATTCTGCGCAGAACCAATCAGATCGGGGAGTCATCACAGATTAAGAAGGCAGGTCTGATCGTACTGGATAAGACGGCACACGAAGTTACCGTAGATGGTAACAGCGTAGAGTTAAGCTTTAAAGAATTTGAACTGCTCGAATATTTTATGGACAATCAGGGAATTGCGCTGTCGAGAGAACGTATTTTGAACAGTGTCTGGAACTATGATTATTTCGGAGATGCCCGCACCATTGACACACATGTAAAAAAGCTCCGCAGCAAGTTGGGAAAGCAGGGAGAGTACATTAAGACTGTCTGGGGCATGGGCTATAAGTTTGAAGTAGAAGCATAAGGAAAAAGAGATGAATACCAGATGAAAAAAAAGACATCATTGACATGGCAGCTCATTGTTACCATGATTGGAATTGTTGCAGGAACCGTTGTTGTGTGCTGGTTTCTCAACAATACGTTTTTGGAGAAATATTATACATACAACAAAGAAAAGGAATTGCTGAATGGATATCGACAGGTGCATGAAGCATGTATCAGCGGAGACAGTGGAGATAATGACATTTCTTTTGAACGAATCTGCGCGGATAATAATATCAATATGCTGATCACGGACCATGACAGGAATCTGGTGTGGACTTCCTATAACAATGCCCAGCGTTTTCAGATGCAGCTGGACAACTGGATTTATGGAACAGACCGCAATCAGATTCAGGTGTTAAAGACCGGAGAGGATTATACACTGGTGCGTCAGACGGATGAACGTCTCGACTCGGAGTATCTGGTACTGCTCGGGGCGTTAAAAGATGGCGGATATGTTTATATGAGAACTGCTTTGGAAAGCATCCGGGAGAGTGCGTCGATCACGAATCAGTTTTTTGTAATGATCAGTATTGGCGCTATTTTCTTAAGTATTATCCTGATTGTGATTTTATCCAACAGTATTTCCAAGCCGATTCGTTCACTGTCAGATATTTCAAGAAAAATGACAGGGCTTGATTTTGAGGCAAAATACGTGCCGGCGAAATATGGAAGTTATGAGATTGACGAACTCGGGCAGTCTATGAATGAATTATCAGAGGCACTCGAAGAAACAATCAGCGAACTTAAGACAGCCAATGTCAGTTTGCAGCAGGACATTGAAAAGAAGGAACAGATCGATGAAATGCGAAAAGAATTTCTGTCGAATGTATCCCATGAATTAAAGACACCACTCGCATTGATTCAGGGGTATGCAGAAGGCTTAAAGGAATGCATTAACGATGACGCGGAAAGCAGAGATTTTTACTGTGATGTCATCATGGATGAATCGGACAAAATGAATCAGATGGTCAAGAAACTTCTGACATTGAACCAGTTGGAATTCGGCAATGATACCGTGGAGATGACAAGGTTTGATATTACAGAACTGATTACAGGCGTGATTCAGTCAGCGTCTATTATGGCGGCACAGAAGAAAGTGGATATCCAGTTCTATAAAGACGGACCGGTGTATGTCTGGGGAGATGAGTTTAAAGTCGAAGAGGGTATTACCAATTATCTGACCAATGCGATGAACCATGCAGACGGACAGAGACGGATAGAAATCCGTTTTTCTTATCATGATGGACTGGTGCGGACGAGTGTATTTAATACGGGGGCACCGATTCCGGATGAGGATCTGGACAAAATCTGGGTGAAATTTTATAAAGTGGATAAGGCAAGAACCCGTGAATATGGAGGCAGTGGCATTGGATTGTCCATTGTAAAGGCGATTATGGACTCTTTTCATCAGAAATGTGGCGTAATTAACCATGAGGATGGCGTAGAATTCTGGATGGAATTGGAGAGCAACAACTAAGTCGGAAAAATGTTGTATTATATGCTGAAATATGATACTATAATCTTAATTTATAGGGCAAAAGTAACAAGAAGGATAGAAACACATGAAAAAGAGGATGCAGTTTTTGGCCATATTACTGGCATCAACCGTTGTACTGGGTGGATGTGGTACGGCGCTGTATGAGCTGACGGATGATGAGGAAGATCTGATTGTTTCCGCTGCAGCTCAGGCTGTTGCCAAACATAATGTTTTTCAGATAGATGGCATGACAGATGTAGAGCCGGAGATCGAGACAGAGACGCAGGAAAATACAACCGAACAGGATACCCAGCAGGTACAGGAAGAAACAAATACAAATACAAATACGAATACCAATACTGGCGGTACCCAAACGGATACACAAACAAAGGAGATTGCATTATCTGATTTGCTTGGTAAGAATTTAAAGGTTTCTTATAAAGGATATTCGATCGCTTCTTCTTATCAGGAAGGTGATTATTTTAGTGTGAATGCCGCGTCGGGAAAGACATTGATCATTATGAATATTAATGTGAAAAACACCGGAAAGAAGAACACTAAGATAGACATGCTATCAAAAGATGTTACGTTTTATGGATGCTTCAATGGTACAGATCGTATTGTAGAAAAGAAAATCCTAAGTACAAAAAATCTTTCGACTTATCAGGGAAAAATAAAGCCGGGAAAGTCGATAAAGACGGTACTGGTATTTGAAGTGTCAAAAAAACAGGCCGATGAAATTTCAACGCAGGATTTGCAGGTTGAGATGGATGGACAAATGTATCAGGTAACAATGTAGAAATGGGGGAGAATATATATGGATACAAATATATTATTAGAGTCAGGTACAAATGAGTTGGAAATCTTGGAGTTTACATTAGCCGATAATCACTACGGCATCAATGTGGCAAAGATTCGTGAAATTTTATCATATCAGAAAGTGACACCGGTACCAAATACACATCCAAGTGTGGAAGGTATTTTTATGCCACGTGATACTATGATTACCGTAATTAATCTGAAACGGTGTCTGGATATTCCGGACAATGATGAAAGAGGTTTGTTTATTATTACAAACTTTAACAAATTAAATGTGGCATTCCACGTGGATCAGGTAATTGGAATTCACAGAGTATCCTGGGATGAGATTATCAAACCGGATTCTACCATCAATGGACAGGACGGCAGTGTTTCTACTGGTGTAATCAAAATCAATGATAAACTGGTCGTTATTCTGGATTTCGAGTCAATCGTGTCAAGTATCAGCCCGGAAACAGGACTGCGGGTTACAGACATGAAAGAATTCCAGGGACGTGAGAGAAGCGAAGATACGATTCTTATTGCAGAGGATTCACAGCTTTTGAGCAGTCTGATTCAGGATTGTTTGAATAAAGCGGGATATACCAATTTGATTGTGACAATGAATGGACAGGAAGCCTGGGATACATTGCTTAAGTTTAAGAAGGAAGGCAATCCGGGTGAAAAAGTTCAGTGTATTATCACAGATATAGAGATGCCACAGATGGATGGACACAGACTTACCAAGCTGGTAAAGTCGGACGATGTTCTGAAGAATATTCCACTGATTATCTTTTCTTCCCTTGTTAATGAAGAAATGCGACGCAAAGGCGAAATGCTTGGAGCCGACGCTCAGCTTACGAAACCGGAGATTGGAAGTCTTGTAGAGGCTATTGATAAGTTGATTGACAACGGAAATAAATAAATGTAGCAGCTTCTAAGGGATGTGGAAATTTCACATCCCTTAATTGAGTTTTACTGGAGAGAATTTATGAGTAAGAGTGCATCAGAAAATTATTTGGATCAATTATTGAATTCTGTACATGATGAGGATGAACATACACAAGAGACACAACCGCCATTGAATCCGCAGGAGAAACTGGAGAGAGAGCTTTTTGGTGAACCGGAAAGCAATGCGCAGGTTACTGCAAAAAAGGAAGAGGATTTTTTGCGCGAATTTGAGGAAGAATTACTTAAAGATGATTTGCAAAAGCCATTTTCGGATTATGAACCAAAGGTGATACAGGAGCCGGAAGATGTGCCAACGGATACGGATCTGGAGGTTGATACAGGGGATGATCTGGATTTTAATCTTGATCTTCCGTTGGAACCGGAGCCGGAACAGCCGATGGATCAGCTGGATCAGGCGATGGACGCATTTGATGATAAAGTACAGCTGGAAGCAGCATCTGCAGAACCGGAACTTCCGTTGACAGAAGCAGGGGAGCTGGATCTTGCCGGAACAGCGGATTCCGATTTGCTGGATATGCTTAACAATTCGGAAGATCTGTCGGATTTGGGAGATTTGCTGAAGGATGAGGAACAGGGCAAAAATCTCGATGAAGAAGATTCTATTGACGCGTTTGCACAGGCTCAGATGGATGAACAGGAGCAGGCCGCTGATCCGGAGACAACACCTGCGGAAGAAGATGTGCAGCCTGAGTCAAAGAAGAAAAAGCGTAAGAAGAAGGAAAAAGCAAAGAAAGAAAAAGTACCTAAGGAGAAAAAAGAAGGAGGTATTTTTGCACGCCTTGCAAACTTCTTTTTTGCAGAACCGGAAGAAAAGAATATTACGGAAATTACGGATTCTTCTGATACAGATGTTGTGACAGAGCTGACAGAAGAAAATCAGATGATTCTGGATGAACTGGAGCAGGCAGATCAGAAAGAGACCGGAAAGAAAGAAAAAAAGAAAAAAGAGAAGAAGAAAAAAGAGCCAAAGCAAAAGAAACCAAAACAAAAGAAAGAACCTAAGCCGAAGAAAGAAAAGAAACCCAAGGAAGTAGACAATACACCGCCACTTCCGAAAGCTCCGGTAATTGCAATTGTAGTCATGGTAGGTTCGCTTTTTGGACTGATATTGCTTGGTACCCATACGCTGGGGTATCAGTCGGCTGTAAATCAGGCAAAACAGTGTCTGGCACAGGGAAATTATGTGGAAGGTTACGAAAATCTGCAAGGCCGCACTGTGAAAGCCAAAGACGAAGAATTGTATGGAAAGCTGGAGGTCCTGGCAACCGTATCGAAAAAGTATCAGGATTATCTGGTTTTTGATCACAATGGTTCCAGAGAACAGGCAGCAGATGCATTGGTTTGTGCATATGGCAGATATGATCTGAACAAAGATCGTGCAGAGGAATACAATTGCAGCAAAGAACTGGATGCGCTTGCTGACAAGATAAAGAAAGCTTTGAAAAAGGAATATAAGATGTCGGGGAAAGATGCGCTGACGATTTATAATGCAAAGAATCGGGAAGCGTATACACGGTTGTTGCAGGAGAAAATACAATGAGAAAAACATTAAAACCGGAAATAAGGAAGCCACAGTATGTAGTGTGTACAGACATTACTTATGCACAGGTAGATTCATGGTATGATCATTGTCGCAGAGATTTAAAACTGGATCTGATTTATCCGGAGGATCGGGAAGAAAAATCTTATCCATGCATTGTGTGGATTTGTGGTGGGGCATGGCTTCGTATGGATAAATCAGCACACCTTGCATATCTGAGCCGACTGGCACAGAATGGTTTTGTTGTTGCAAGTGTGGAGTACCGGACTTCCAATGAAGGAACATATCCGATGCAGCTGCTGGATGTGAAAGCAGCAATTCGTTATTTGCGGGCGCATGCAAAAAGATATCGAATTGATACCGATCAATTTGGTGTGATGGGAGAATCCGCAGGAGGGCAATTGACCTGTATGGCAGCACTTGACCAGGATCCGTCGCTTGATGTCGGGGAATATTTGGAATATTCTAGTGCAGTACAGGCGGCATGTCCATGGTATCCGCCGACAGATGCATCTGCATTTTTGTATGACGATGTAGAAAAAGCAGCAATGTCTTCGGAATCCCAGCTTATGGGATTTAATGTTATGACACATCAGAAAGAAGCATGGGAATATTCGCCCGTGTCAAAAGTGACAGCAGCAGCTCCGCCATTTTTTATTATTCACGGCACAGAGGATCATACCGTGCCATACAGTCAAAGCGAGAAGTTATACGATACTTTGAAAAAAGCGGGATGTGATGTGACATTGCTTTCCCTGGGGGGAGCTGACCATGCGGATCTGATGTTTTTTCAGGATGAAGTATGGACGGAGATTATACAATTTTTTCAGGAAAAATTATTTCGGGAGGTCTGAGATGTCAGGCCTCCTTTTTAGTTTGGAGAAACATAAAGTGGATGGATTTTTGGGTTGTAAAAAATAGACATGTATTGTATAGTAAATACGTTGAATGGCAAATCGATAGCATATCGCTGAATTTTCCATGACAAATAAAATTGA
>URYB01000015.1 GCA_900552085.1 uncultured Lachnobacterium sp. | reverse complement strand
TTAAGAAGATGATTAATGAGTATCATGCAACAAAAGAAAGCATTCTTGAGGATTACTCAGAAGAAGAATATAGTATTGCATTAAGAGAATTGACAGAAAAGTAAAAAGTTCCTGGCATTACTGCCCGGAATCAATTGAAAAGGATTAAGGATAAATTTTTAAATCCACATTATTTAGAAAGCCTGCGGGGTCTATACAGAAAAATTGCGTCAAAATACCCCGCTTTCAAGGAATTTAAGCCTTTTAAAACTAACAATTGGGTCTATATCTAAAAATTATAGGAAAATACCCCGCCTTTCGTGCAGAAGCGGGGTATTTTCATGAACTTTTTTTCTACAGACCCCAAATCTGTTTTAAATCAGTCAAAATAGTGAAATATGGGATGAAAAGTGGCACCAGAAAGCCGATTTTTTTAAATAGACCCCATAGGTGTCGCATGATACACCTGAGCATTACATAATTTGATGTTAGTAACAATTTAATCTAGGGCAAATTTCCTATTTTCACAGCGAATACAATTACGTATAATGGAATCATATGTTCTGATGTTTGAAATACGGATGGCCGGAAGGGACAATGGTTATGAAAGTGAATGCAGTAGAGGTGTCTGCCGTTTCCAGGCATTATCGAAAAAAGCAGGTGCTTCGGGAGATTTCCTTTGATGTGGAAAGTGGCGAGAGTGTTGTGATCGTAGGCAAAAACGGATGCGGAAAATCAACGCTTTTGCAGATTATGGCAGGTGCACAGAAAGCCGACAGTGGCAGCATTACTTATTTTGGAAATAAGGTGGGCCGCGGTAAGTCATCCAGAAAGTATTATGGTTATGTGCCGCAGGAGAATCCGTTATTCGAGGAACTTTCGGTAAAGGATAACCTGAAATTCTGGGGCGCCGGCAAAAAAGAGAACTTCGATTCTGTGATCGAACAGTTTCAGCTGGAGGAGATGCTTCACATGAAAGTGGAGAAACTGTCCGGCGGAATGAAACGAAGACTGGCCATTGCATGTGCCTTTATGGAGCTTCCACCGGTTTTGCTATTGGACGAACCCACGGCGGCTTTGGATATCTATTACAAAGAAAGCATTTTAGAGTGGCTTTCCAAGTACAAACAGATGAATGGCACGATTATCATGACCTCCCACGAGGAACAGGAAATTGTGTTTGCGGATCGCTGTCTGCTGGTGGACAATGGGCAGATGCGGGAGCTGAGCAGAGATCCACAAAAGAGGCTTGAAGAAATCAAGACATATATCAGCAAAAGAGAATGACGGTCATTTGAAATGAGCGTATGATCTGAAATGAAAAGGAGATTATGAAAATGGCAATGAATTTTGACCCAATGACAGGAGAACCAATCAATCCGACACCGGCACCGGAACCGGCACAGCAGATGAAGTTTGATCCGATGACGGGACAGCCGATCAATCCGACACCGGTACAACCGCAGCCACAGATGGCATTTGATCCGATGACAGGCATGCCGCTGCAGCAGCCACCAAAGAAAAAGAAGAAAACCGGACTGATTGTCGGTATTGTTGCAGGTGTTGTGGTGGTCGCAGGAGCCGGCACGGTTTTTGCAGGAATACAGAGTGGATTTTTCCTGAGCAAATCAAACAAAGTGTTGAGAGCGACGGCAAATACATTCAGTGAGCCTTCTCATTTTACGGAAGCTTTATCCGGACTTAGTGTTATGAGTTCAAAGGCATATACCGTTGATATCAAGGGCGAGGCCGAAGGATATAGTGTTCAGGCAACTTATGCCGAAAAGGACAACGAAAAGCAGATTTCCGGAAGCCTTGAGGGACCGCAATTTTCGGATGTGGAATTTCTTGCAGGCATTGATAAGGATGAGATAAAGGTGTCTGCACCGCTTTTGGGCGATAAGATTTATACATACAATTATAATGAAGAGAAAAACGGTTATCTTGCAGAGTCCATGGGCGCAGATAATGTAGAATTGCTCGACAAGCTTTGCAAGCAGATATACTCAGATGAAGAGCAGAAGAAAAAGGTTTCAGAACTCAGTAAAAAATATTCTGAGATGTACAAGAAACTCGAATTTGAATCTGCAGACAAAGAGTCCTTCGAAGTAGACGGCAAAGACCGCAAGTGTGCAGGCTACAAGACAACCATCACATCAGACTATATGATCGAATGTGTGGACCTTTTTGAGGATTATATGGATGCCCAGGTGGGAGATCTTCTGGATCAGGCCGTAACAGGATCGGATTATGACGATTACAAGGAGTCTTTTGATGAGCTCAGAGATGACTTTAAAGAGATGCCGGATATTGATATCACATTTTATATCTACAAGAATAAGCTGGCATGTGTGAAGGCAGTAGATCCATCCGAGAAGGATCAGGATATACAGATCCTTTTCAAAGGTGGAGACCGAAGAACACAGAACATGGAGCTGATTTCGTGTGGTGAGTCTGTAATGAAGATTTCCGGAAGTGAGGATGGAAACGAAGAAGTATTTGGTGTATCCGTAGAAGGAGAGAAAGTCGGTGAGCTGACCTATGACTTTAAATCAGGAGAATACACATTGGACATCGAAGATGAAGGTTCCGTCAGCGGTACACTGGAAGGCAAACGCGATGGTTTGACACTGACGATGGAAGGCGTTGGTATGAACCTTTCATTGGATGTGAAAAAAGGCGCAGAACTTCAGAAATTCAGTGGAGAGAAGTTTGACATCGGAAATGCATCTGAGGAGGATCTCCAGACACTGGTTCAGGAAATTTATGGAATCAGTGGAGGCAACAGTGGTTATAATTATGATGATGGAGATTACGATTATGACTATGATTACGATTATGACTACAATGATGATGATTACAACTATGATTATGATGATTATAACTATGACTACAACGATGATGACGATGAACTGTAAGAAATAGGATGTTTTTTCGATACTTATGCATGGAACAAAAGAAGGCGCTTGCCGTCTTTATAAAGTCTTTCCGGTATTTTATATGCATGGTTCTTTTGCTTGGTATGGCAGTGCTTGCATGCAGCGCGGCATTTCGTGATGCAAAGGTGCTTAATGCGGTAGACGTGGCAGTTGTCATTCCGAAAGAAAAGGGCGAAGAATTGCGCCTTCTAACAGGTCTTGCATCTGCCATGCAAAGTACAAAAAGCATCTGTCGGATGCATTATGTGGATGAACCCGTGGCGATGGAACAGCTCGCGCAGGGAACTGTGCAGGCGGTATTGATTTTTCCCGAACACTTTTATAAGGATCTGGATGAGGGAAATGATTCGTTCGTAAGGTTGTGTGTTCCACAGGAATCGGGTGTCAGTCTGCAGACATTTCAGGAACTGCTGCAGGATGGTGTCTCGATTTTGTGGACGGCGGAAGCCGGTGTGTCTGCGGTGTTGGAACAGGCGCAGTATGGCAACACAAAGATTGCATACCAGGATATCGGGCTGAAAGTTGCAACGAATTATTTGAAGACTGCATTGACCCGCACGGGACTGTATGATTCAGTAGTTTGTTCACCGTTTGGGGAATATGAGCAAAAGCAGTATTATTTTTCTACAGGATTGATATTGGTCTTGTTATTTACCGGGCTGTGTTTCGCAGGACTGTATACAGGCGGGACAAAGGTGGTAGAGCAGAAGCTTTCTTTGTATGGCATGGGAGCGGGAAAGATTGCTTTCGGGAAAATTGCGGCGATGACCAATGTGCTGTTTCTTCTGGCTTTTCTTACGTATGGAATCGGCTGCATGGTTACCTATTATCTTGGAATCTCATTTCTGTTCTGGGACATGCGTGTTCTGCTGGGATTGTACCTGTTGTGTATACTGTTTGCGGTTGGATATCATCTGATCTATTGCATCACAGGGAAGTCAACGGAGGGAATGCTTGTGCTGCTGGTGTTGGAACTGCTTATGGTGCTGGCATCTGGTATGCTGATTCCAGTGGATTATCTGCCGAAGTTTGTACAACAGATCAGTCACTGGACGCCACTGTATCATTTGAATCGTTACAGTTTAGAGCTTTTCTTTGGAAACAGTTGGTTTTGACGGAAATGGTGAGTGTATGCAAAAAGTAATCATATGGTATGGACTTTTGTTAAAGCGAAATACAAAACAGATCACAGCGTGGCTTATGACAGCCGCGCTGCTTCTGCTTCTGCTGGTTGTTCAGGGAATCCACATGCCGTCCGTGAAGACGATGACGATCGGATTGTATTGTGAACAGGATGGGAGCATGGAGAGAACATTGTGTGAAGATTTGAAAAATTCGTACAGCCGGTTTGCATTTGTGATTTATCCGGATAAGGAACAAATGTACAAGGAAGTGCAGTCCGGCAAACTGGAATGTGGATTTCTTATGCAAAGTGATTTCACAGAAAGGGTTCGGCGGGATAACTGGAGAAAATGTGTGACATTTATCGCCAATCCGTTTACCACCAAGGGAGAAGTTGCAAAAGAAACATTTTTTGCGGCCTTTTTCAAGGAGTACAGCGGACAATTGTTAGCACAGAGCGAAAAGGAAATTTTTACGCAACAGGATCAAAAGCGTCTTGCAAAAATGAAACAATCAAGCGATGATTTTTTGCAGAGTGATTTTTTCTATACGGATATTGTTCCGGTAGATACGAAAGTGAAGAAAGTACAGGACAATCATGGTACATATCCGGTGCATGGAATATTTGCAATCTTTCTTCTTGGAATGATGTATTTTGCGAATGCGAAGAGATATGAGCCGAAAGGGATATGGGTGCAGCATGCCTTTCCAAACAGGGAACGCTTTTTGTTTGCATGTGTACAGGAACTGGCAGCCGTGACGATTCCGGCAGTGGCCGGCTTTGTGCTGTTGCTTTTTGTCCCACAGTCGAGAGGGCTGGGGCAGGAACTGCTGTCATTTGTAATATTTCTTGCGTATGCTATAATATGGACGGCGTTGTATGCAAAAATTCCATCCGGCGCAGAAGGATTTCTTGCGTATGGAATTGTTATGATGGTACTTGCTGTGATCATGTGTCCGGTATTCTGGGATGTGGGAGCCTATATTCCGGTCATGCGTTACCTGAAATATCTGATTCCGGCCGGCGTTTATGTGTAGTGACGGATGCATAGATAAGTTTTATAAAGAGGCGCCATATAAATGAGCAGACAAAAGATAAACAGGGTTAGAATGATAACAAAAGCATCAAAATGGTTGCTGAATAAATAAAAAAAGTAATCATTTTGATGCTTTTTATTTACACCATTATTTATTTATGTTATTGTATGAAAATAGATAGGATATGTGGCATGCATGGAGGGAACAATGGGGGGAAAAAAATTTGTCGTAAATGAATATGTTACATCCAATGAAATTAAAAAAGTGCGAAGAAAGATGAATCTTACCCAAAGTGAATTTGCCCGGTTGACAGGAAGTTCCAAACCGACAGTCGAGCGGTGGGAAAAAGAAGGTGCAAAAGTAAAAGGACCGATCGTTTTATTGGTTGAGATGCTGAAACAGAATATGGATTATGTGGTCCGGCTGGAAATACCTCCGAAAGAATTACCTGTGCGCATGTGGTATATGTACAAGGATAAAATATGCACACTCATTGATGTGGATGAGGTAAAGGAGATTGTGCGGATAAAAAATTATGCAGACAATGTGATGTTTACCGCTTTTGGAAATATTGTGGAACCGGATATAGAAGATTACAAAGAATTTTTGGAATCCAGATGTTTTCCAAGAACAAGGGACAAGATAAAGTTAGAACTTGAGAGATTGAATGTGCCATTCTATGATCCTTATATGATCATTCAAAAAACACAGGGGCGGATGGCAGAGGATGATTTTTGGATAAGGATGGACGATGATAGAACTGTTTCAACAAAATGAAAAACTGCAGAATAGAAATTCCTCAAAAGGAAACCAGTTAAAATGGGAGAACGATGGTATCTGGTACAAAGCAGACTATACCGGGTATGAAGGAATTTCAGAATATATGATTTCGCAGTTACTCAGCCAGTCGACATTGAAGGAAAAGGAATTTGTTTTATATGATCTAGAACAAATTCGATATCATAAAATGATATATAATGGGGCAAAAAGCCAAGATTTTTTGCAGGGAGACTGGCAGATTATTACATTGGAGAGACTTTTTCATTCAATGTATGGGAAGCGGTTGAGCGAGAGTATCTGGAAAATACATGATGTGACAGAGCGTTTGTTGTTTCTGACAAATCAAGTGGAGAAAATAACAGGGTTGAAAGATTTTGGAATTTACATGAATCAGTTATTCACCATTGATGCATTGTTTTTGAACGAAGATCGCCATATGCATAATATTGCCGTACTGATGAATGAAGATGGCGATTTTGCATATTGTCCTGTTTTTGACCACGGAGCGGGTTTGCTATCCGATACAACTATGGATTATCCAATGGGAGAAGATGTGTATTCATTGATCAAAGAAGTAAAGGCGAAAACAATAAGCAGGGATTTTGATGAGCAATTGGATGTTTCTGAAAATTTATATGGATATAATTTGAAGTTTTCATTTACAAAAAAAGATGTCAGCAGACTGTTGAACAATGCAAAGATATATGATGCAGCTATCCGGAAAAGAGTGGAAACAATCATGTTTATACAGATGGAAAAATATGCATATCTTTTTTAGTATATCAGTTTAGGAACTTTGTTTTACAGGATAGTGTCAGCCCATTCACTAATAGCAACTTTTGCATGGGATGATGTTCAATGATGGGAAGAAAAAATGATGAATGTGATAGAAATTCAAGATTTTGAAGCACCGGAGCTTGATGTGTATGCAAGACTGACGGAGAATCAGCTTGTCAATCGGGCAGATCCTGCAAAGGGAATGTTTATTGCAGAGAGTCCGAAAGTGATCATGCGGGCATTGGACGCCGGATGTGTGCCGGTTTCTGTGCTGATGGAGAAAAGACAGCTAAAGACGGAGGGCGAAGCGTTAGAGGCTGTTCGGACGTGCAGCAGTATACATAAATCGATTCCGGTATATGTGGCAGAATTTGAAGTACTGACAAAACTGACAGGTTTTCAGCTGACGCGGGGAATGCTCTGTGCCATGTATCGGCCGAAGCTTCAAACACCGCAGGAAATCTGCAGGGACGCAAGGCGTATCGCGGTGCTTGAGAATGTCGTGAATCCAACGAACGTGGGGGCAATCTTTCGTTCGGCTGCGGCCCTTAATATGGATGCTGTGCTGCTGACCCCCGCATGCAGTGATCCGCTGTATCGCCGTGCAATCCGTGTCAGTATGGGCACAGTATTTCAGATACCGTGGACCTATATCGGAGAAAAGGCGGCCGATTGGCCAAATGACATGGGACAATTGCGGCAGATGGGCTTTCAGACGGTTGCCATGGCACTTCGGGAAGATTCCCTTGGGATTGATGACAAAAGACTTCATGCAGTGGATAAACTTGCAATTTTGCTGGGAACCGAGGGAGAGGGATTAGCAGACGAGACATTGGCACAATGTGATTATACGGTGCGCATACCGATGAGCCACGGCGTGGATTCACTTAATGTGGCAGCGGCCAGTGCAGTTGCCTTTTACGAATTAGGAAAATAGTACTCAGGGATTATACTTTGTCGAAAAAAGGTACAAAAAGAGATAAAAAGTTCTTGCATTGGAGTATAAAGTTTGCTATGATTACATCGACAAAGGTGTCAAAAGAATGGAAACATTCTTTTGGCGCCTTTTTGCGTTGTATGTATACTCAGGGAAAGGAGATTAGAAAATGAGTGCAGGAGATACTGGTTTTATGATGATTTGTGCAGCACTGGTGTTTTTTATGACACCGGGTCTGGCGTTTTTTTATGGAGGTCTGGTCAGAAGAAAAAATGTGGTAAATACAATGATGGCATGTGTGGCAATCATGGGATTATCCGTTGTTATGTGGGTTCTGTTTGGTTATTCCCTTTCGTTTGGGGGCAATCATGCAGGAATTATCGGTGACTTCCGCTGGTTTGGATTAAGCGGAATTGGAATGGATGAAGCCGGACCATATGCTGCAACAATTCCACATCTTGTGTTCGTTGCATTTCAGATGATGTTTGCAATGATTACACCGGCTTTGATCACCGGCTCACTGGTTGGCCGTGTAAAATTTAAAGCGTTGTTCTTATTTATTGCGCTCTGGTCGGTGCTGGTCTATTATCCGATGGCGCATATGGTATGGGGCGAAGGCGGATTCCTTGCAGAAATTGGTTCGGTCGATTTCGCAGGAGGAAATGTCGTACATATCAGTTCCGGTGTCAGTGCATTGGTTTTTGCACTCATTCTTGGACGAAGAAGAGGATATGAAAATACAGCATATCGTGTGCACAACATTCCGTTTGTAGCACTGGGTGCTTTTATCTTATGGTTTGGCTGGTTTGGTTTCAATGCAGGAAGTGCACTTGGAGCGAATGGTCTGGCTGCGCATGCGTTTATGACAACAGCACTTGCGAGTGCGAGCGCAATGCTTTCCTGGATGTTTATTGATGTGATGAAAGATGGAAAACCGACGCTTGTTGGCGCATCTACCGGACTTGTTGTGGGACTTGTGGCAATTACACCGGGAGCAGGATTTGTTCCCATCTGGTCGGCAATCATTATCGGAGCGCTGGTCAGCCCAATCTGCTGTTTTACGATTTCACTGCTGAAAGGAAAACTCAAAATCGATGATGCGCTGGATGCATTCGGATGCCATGGAATCGGCGGTGTCTGGGGCGGTATTGCCACCGGAATTTTTGCAAAGAAATCCATCAACAGTGTTGCAAAATGGGATGGTCTGATCTATGGCGACTATCACCTGTTCGTTGCACAGATTATTGGAATTGTGGTAACATTGGCAGTAGCAATCGCAGGTACATTGATCTGTCTTGGCGTTGTTCGTCTCTTTACAGAATTGCGTGTAGATGAAAAGGCCGAGAAAATTGGTCTGGATCTTTCACAGCACGGGGAAAGTGCTTATCCGACCTTCAACGGACTGGATTCATAAAGAGAGCGGAATAGAAAAGGAGAATATGCCATATGTTAATAAAAGTAGAAGCAATTGTGCGTGAAGAAGTGTTTGAGGATGTCAAAGACGCATTGAGCGGCATCCAGGTGAATGGAATTACTGTGTCCCAGGTGATGGGATGTGGCGCGCAGCGCGGTTACAAAAAGCGTGTCCGTGGTACGGAAGTAGATGTAGTCATGCAGCCAAAGATTAAATTTGAGATCGTTGTAACTTCGGAAGAATGGGAAAAGGCAACCATCGATGCGATTCAGAAAGCCGCTTTTACCGGCGAGGTCGGAGATGGAAAAATTTTCAGCTATGAATTGCGCAGCGCCTTAAAGATCCGTACCCGTGAAAGCGGAGAAAAAGCAATCGATTAAAAAAGTATAAAGCTTTGGGCGTTTCTCTTGTAAAATAAGGATTTATTTCTTTATAATGATGAAAGAGTCATTAATCATATAATAGCAGGAGGAAAGCATGATTTCAAAGTACAGCGTAAAACGTCCGTATACCGTGCTGGTGGCAGTGGTACTGGTGATCGTTCTTGGTGTGGTCTCTTTGTCAAAGATGACAACGGACCTGTTGCCGGATATGAGTTTCCAGTATGCACTTGTTATCACGACGGATATGGGGGCGAGTCCCGAACAGGTGGAAAGTGACGTGACCGCACCGATCGAATCGGCGATGGCGACCACTTCCAACATCAAAAATATCAGTTCTATTTCTTACTATAGCTATTCCATTGTAACACTTGAATATGAACAGAATGCCAATATGGATTCGGTGGTCATTGAGATTCAGCAGACCCTCGATCAGATTTCCGGCCAGTGGGATGATTCCATCGGCACACCGATGATCATGAAAGTGAATCCGGATATGCTTCCGGTATTGGCAGCAGCGGTGGATGTGGATGGCATGGATGCTGCGAAGTTGTCCGAATATGTGGAAAATGAACTCTCTCCTGCAATTGAAAGTCTTGAGGGTGTGGCATCGGTTACCACGACCGGACAGTTAGAGGAGAGTGTGCAGGTAACACTCAATCAGGACAAGATCGATGCATTAAACAAAAAGGTGCAGAAAAGCATTGACAAGCAGTTCGCAAAATCCCAGAAAGAAATTGATGCCAACAAAAAGAAGGTAGAAGACGGACAGTCTTCCATCAATGCAGGTTCAGATCAATTGACGGATGCCATCAATCAGACGATGGACAAACAGCAGGAACTGTTAAAGACCGAAAAAGATTTAAAGAACCAGCTGGCGGATCTGAAGAAGCAGCAAAAATCCCTGACACAGATTCAGTCGGGAATTCAGACTTTTATGCAGTCGGATGCATATACCGGAATTGTTGCTGTGCTTAAGGACAATCCACAGCTTGCAGAAAGTGAAGCGATGAAAGCGCAGATCAAGCAGCTGAATAAAGTGGTAAAAGAACAGTTTGCTGCATTATCTTCGCTTGGAATTACCGTAAATACATACGAAGACCTTCCGGCAGCTTCCGCAGAAGTCAGCAAGCTTCTGACACAGGTAAATACAGGAATTAAAACCATTGAGAGCGCACAAAAGAAGGTGGAGAGCGGCAAGGTCAGCCTTTCCTCCGCACTGGATACATTGAATGCAAATGCGTCACTTACCGCGCTGAAAGTAAGCGCAAGCTCTGCGGAACTGACAAGTGCGGCATCTTCCTTAGAGGATGCACAGTCCAAGCTCGACGATGCAAAAGACAGTGCTTATGATTCGGCAGATTTAAACAAGGTGCTCAGTGAAGACACAATCACAAGCCTTTTAGCAGCACAGAACTTTGATATGCCGGCAGGCTATGCGATGGATGGAGATACGCAGTATCTTGTCCGTGTAGGCGATGCCGTGGAAGACGTCGAGGATCTTAAGAAACTTCCATTGATCGATATGGGAATTGACGGAATCAAAACGATCTGTCTGTCCGATGTAGCGGATATAACCGTGACGGATAACTCGGATGAAACCTATGCCGTGATCAACGGCAATCCGGGCATTATGCTTTCGATGGAAAAGCAGACCGGATATTCTACCGGAGAAGTGACGGACCGTATTCTGGAGAAATTCAAATCTCTGGAAAAAGAAGCTTCCAATCTGCATCTGAGTGTGTTGATGAATCAGGGCATTTACATTGACATGATCGTAAACAGCGTAATGCAGAATATGCTCTGGGGTGCGCTGCTTGCAATCCTTGTATTGTTATTGTTCTTAAAAGATATCAAGCCGACCATTGTCATTGCATGTTCAATCCCGCTTTCCGTCGTAGCAGCGGTCGTACTCATGTATTTTACCGGAATTACGTTAAATATTATTTCCATGTCCGGTCTGATGCTTGGTATCGGTATGCTGGTGGATAACTCCATCGTTGTCATCGAAAATATCTACCGTCTCAGAGGAGAGGGCTATTCGATCAAAAAGGCGGCTGTGGAAGGTTCCAAACAGGTAACGGGTGCAATCATTGCATCGACACTTACTACTGTCAGCGTTTATGCGCCGATTATTTTTACCGAGGGCATTACGCGGCAGCTGTTCGTTGATCTAGCTTTGACCATTGCATATACGTTGGTGGCCAGCCTTGTGGTAGCGCTTACTTTCGTGCCGGCGATGTCTTCTGTGACATTGCGCCGCACCAAAGAGATCCGTCATCCGTGGTTTGATGCCATGAAGGAATGGTACGGACGGGCATTGGCATGGTGTCTGCGTTTTAAGCCAATTGTACTTATTGTTGCAGTTGTGCTTTTGGCTGCGAGTGCAGCACTCAGCGTGTCCAAAGGTTTGGATTTTATGGATATGGATATGGAAACCAACCAGATTTCGGTTTCAGTTTCTGCAAAAGAGGGAGAAAAGCTGACCTTCCAGGAACTTACCGAGGCATCGGATCAGGTAATAGAGCGGATTTCGGATATCAAGGGCATTGATACCGTTGGTGCCATGGCAGGAGGAAATTCAACGACTTCCCTTATGGGTGGCGGAAACGACAGTGTAAGCATGTACATTCTTCTTGATGAGGATGCGGATGTGAAAGTTTCCGATGTCACAGATGTCATCACAGAAAAGACAAAGGATCTCGACTGTGAGGTATCTACCAATACTTCTTCCATGGATTACAGCAGTTATTTTGGAAGCGGTTTGTCTGTGCGTATCAAGGGAAATGATATTGAAACTTTGCAGAAAATTGCAGATGAAGTTGCCGATGTCATGAAAGATACCAAAGGAACAATTGATATCGATGATGGTATGGAAGATTCCGAACCGCAGCTTACCATCTCGGTAGATAAGAAAAAGGCTGCAAAATACGGACTTACCGTAGCACAGGTATATCAGCTTGTCAGTGCAAAGATGGCAGACAGCCAGACGGCAACGACCATCACCACAGACATCAAAGATTACAAAGTCTATGTACAGACCGAGGAGCAGGCGGATACAAAACTTTCGGATATTAAGGATATGACTTTTTCTTATACGAATAAAAACGGAAAAGAAAAAGAGATTCCGCTCACAAAAATCTGTGAGATGAAAGAGACAAGTACATTGAGCACAATCAGCCGTGATGCGCAGACGCGTTACATTACAGTATCCTGCGGTGTGGATGAAGATCACAACGTGACACTGGTGAGCAACGAGTTGCAGAAAGCCATTGACAAACTGGATATTCCGGATGGATATAAAGTAGAGATGACCGGTGAGGACGAAACAATCAATGAGTCCATGAAACAGCTCGTATTGATGCTGGTACTCGCAGTAATCTTTATTTACCTGATTATGGTGGTACAGTTCCAGTCCCTGCTTTCACCGTTTATCATTATGTTCTCCATTCCGCTTGCCTTTACCGGCGGATTTATCGCATTGCTTCTGACCGGACAGGAGATCAATGTCCTTGCAATGCTTGGATTTATCATGCTTTCGGGATTGATCGTAAACAATGGTATTGTACTGATCGATTATATCAATCAGGCACGACGTGCCGGAGCATCCAAAAAGGAAGCAATCATCGAATCCGGAAAGACCCGTGTGCGTCCGATTCTTATGACAGTGCTGACAACGGTTCTTGCGATGTTGACGACCGCACTTGGCATCGGAGATGGCTCCGATATGATGCGCCCGATGGCAATCACACTGATCGGTGGACTGGTCTATGGTACGATTCTCACACTGATTGTGATTCCGTGTATTTACGACCTGTTCAATCGTGAGAAAGATATGACAGAAGAAGAAATTTAAATGGTGTTGTTTTTGGTATAAAAAGAAGTTTTGAATGCTAAAATTTTAGAGTAAGATATAGGTCACACGAAGTAAATTGTGAATCCGTATTACAGGTGAAGCAGATTTTCTTTGGGTGACCTTTTTGTGTATATAATGATAATAAAAGGTGATTGCAAACAAGGCTATTCTATCCTATAATTGGGTAAAGATGGTTTGCCTAAAAGCATAGTAAATATCTGTTATAAGAGAGGGTGAGGGTATGATTAAAGTTGCAATCTGTGATGATGAATCAGCAATTTGTACACAGATTGAAAGAATAGTTGAAAAATTTTCACGGCAAGAAGCTGTTGCAATGGATGTGGAACTTTTTCTAACGGGGAAAGAACTGTGTCGGTTTATAGAGTCGGAACATTCATTTGATATTATTTTTTTAGATATTGAGTTGAGCGATATAAATGGTGTGGAAGTCGGAAAATTTATTCGTGAGAAACAGAATGATCAAGTAGTACAGATTGTATATATTTCGGCACAGACAAAGTACTGTATGGAACTGTTTGATATACGACCGATGAATTTTTTGGAGAAACCAATAGATGAGGTGAAGATTAATAAGTTATTGAAACTGCTGTTGGAGTTATATCCGGGAGCAGGACAAATTTTTCTATATCGAATAGGACATGCCGATTATAAAGAACTAATCAAAAATATTTTATATTTTGAATCTGGAAATCGAACGGTCAGAATGGTTACGCAATCTGGTGATGCAATATTTTATTCTACACTTGCGAAGGTTCAGACACAATTAGCAAAAAGCGATTTCATACAGATACATAAGTCATATTTGGTGAATTATTTACATGTGATTGAAGTTGGAACGAAGGAAGTAAAGATGTCTAATCAACAAATACTTCCTATCAGTCAAAGTCAGCGTAAAGTTGTAAGAGCAAGGCAGTTACAATATACGAAGGAAATCTGTGGTATATGAAAATTGAATTATATGATGCAGTATATATTATAACAAATATATTTTTTACCTTTATAATTTATAAATTTCAAAAAATTTTTTTTGTAGAGAGACAAGATCGTGTAATAGCAGAAATTTTTTCTTATGTTGCATATTTTGCAATAAGTACAATTGTATACTTGTTTTTCTATATCCCGGTAATTTTAATGTTGAGTAATTTAGTGATGCTTTTTTTACTTACATTTAATTATCATACAACAATGAAGAAGAGACTTCTTTCGGTTGTGTTAATTTATTTATCATTGTTATGTATTGAGATGATAGTGGTGCTGATATCTGGATACATTGACTTTCATTTGCTAAAGACTAGCCAATATGCATCTGTTTTTGGGATTCTTCTTATTCGAATCCTTACGTTTGTTTTGGTGGCTGTGCTGTCTGGATTTCGAAATTTAAAAAGAGGTATGGATATACCAACAGAGTATTGGTTGAATGTATTATTGTTACCAATTTCATCAATTGTTATTTTGATATTGTTATTTGAGTACGGAAAGTTTAGTATGATTCCACTACTCGTTTGCATTTCCTTACTTCTTTTAATTAATATAGGAACATTTTATTTGTATGATCGAATGATTTTGATGGCTGAAAATAAGACACAAATGCTTTTGACATTGCAGCAGAATGAGTATTTTCAAATGCAAATTGCAATGATGAAATCATCAATGGAAGGAGTGCGTGTTCTGCGTCATGATTTGAAAAACCAGCTTTGCGCACTTCGGGCAATTGCACAAAGTGGAAATATAAAGGCCGTAAATAAACATATCGATGATTTAATTGGAGCAAATGAATCGACGAAAAATTATGCGGATTCTGGTAATATTAATATAGACAGTATATTAAATTATAAAATTTTCGAAGCAGAACAAGCTGGGATACCAGTGACATTGCAATGTAATATTCCTTCAAGTCTGAATGTAGCATCAGTAGATGTATGCTCTATATTAGGAAATCTTATTGACAATGCAATTCATGCTTGCACAAGAGTGCAACTTGGAAAAAGGCAAATAAATATCAGCATTCGATATGACAAGAAATGTTTGATGATTGTAGTTGTTAATACATACGACGGAAAACTTATTTATAAGAATGGCAATATTGAATCATCGAATGTGGATAAGGAGAGACATGGGGTTGGACTTCTTAGCATACGGAAATCGGTTGAAAAGTATGATGGAATAATGGAAATAGAAAATACAAACGAATTATTTAAAGTAGTAATTATCCTTCCGCTATGATTGGCTGGGAGGATTTTTTGCCTAAATAAACTGAATTTCTACAAAAAGTGTACGAGTTTCAACATCAAATGGCATATGATCAAATCATGTGGTATGGTTCACTTGAGGAGGTGATCACTATGAAACGAACTAAGAGGTTTATTTGTAAGGTTGTTGCAAATATTGCAAAAAGTATAGCAGTTTTAAATGCAAATAGCACATGTGTGTATTATGCATATCAGCCTGAACTACCAGAGGCAGTAAAAAAATTACGGAAGAATAAGTGATGCTGGAATTATCTGAAAAATTAGTAGATGCGATGATAAACATTGGAACAATCCATAAGGAGGATAAAGAGTTATATTTGTATGGAGGGCATTTGCTGATAGTAACATTAGCAAATATACTAACTACAATTTGCATAGGAATATTTATGGGGATGTTTTGGGAGAGTATTATGTTTATGCTTACATATATTCCTATAAGAATTTATGCAGGGGGATATCATTCAAAGACACAAGCTCGTTGTTACATGGTTTCGATATTTATTAATGGATTTGCAATGATTGCTATAAAGTGGATTATATGGCACAGCATGATTTGTTACATGCTATTGATAGTATCACAGATAGGAATAGTTGCATTAGCGCCTATTGATGATAACAAAAAATTACTTACTGACAACGAAAAAAGAATTTATCGAAGAAATTTATATGGATTATTATGTATCATTAATTGCATTATTCTAATTTGCAAAGTTTTGTCATGTTTGATAATTGTAAATTGTATGATGGTAGCATTAGGGATTGCTCTAATAATGTTAATAGTGGGAAAATTTAAAAATGTTTATATGAAAAATCTATTAAAAGGAGGAAACAAGTATGATTAAAGTATTAAAAAAGATGGCTGTATATTTAATGGTTGTTATTACTATTGTTACTTGTGGGACAATTGAAACAGAAGCATCTTCTGTGGATATTCTAAATAGGAATGATACTTTTGATTTTGCAATCTATAACAATATTTTGGAAGATATGGGGTTATCAAAGAAAGATTTGTATATAGAGAAGGCAAAGATTAACATTTCACAGGAAATGTCTGCGATAATACCGAAGGAGGTTAATGAGTATGCAAAAGAAAGGTTTCTTCCGCTTATTGAATCTGTAAAAGATAATTTGGATGCTTTTAATGTTGTAATAGATGATAATTCTGATTTGCAATTAGGGTCTCCATTTGTCATTTATTCGGTGGAAAGTATAGGAACACAAGAACCGATATATTATTATCCGGTTCTGAATGATAATAAAATAATTTTGACATTATATGTAATTGATTGCGGAGGAGAGTATTCAGCTGGCATAAGTTCAGATTATGCAACTCAATTAGATACTCTTCAATATCAGAAAGATGATGATTACATCTTTTACGAAGAGGAAAATTGTATATATGCAGAAAATTACAAATCACAAAAAATGTTATATGAATTCTCAATGCCTAAAGAGATTGTTTATGAGCATGAAGATATGAATAGAAGGGTTTTTGAAGATTTATCTATTGAAAACAAAGTTGTAGCAATTTTAAATTCTTATTCTAATGGTAATGAAATAGGAATTAGGGATAATGAAAATTTATTAGAATTTGCCAATGGATTTTCAACAAAAACAGCGAATATAGTAAAATTAAATACTAATAATTGTCTTGTGCCACAGGGAAATAATGGCAATTGTTGGGCTGCATCAGTAGCAACAACATTAAGATATATAAATTTTAGTAAGTATAGATCATTGACGGCAACAGATGTTTGTGATGCAATGGATATTGGATATAATGTGAATTCTTCGTGTGCTTCGCACTAAAACAAAAGCGAAGCAGGAAAAACTTGC
>URYB01000014.1 GCA_900552085.1 uncultured Lachnobacterium sp. | reverse complement strand
TATCCGCAATAAGCATTTCTTCCGCAAGCACGGTGCGAATGCTTATTATGGACAGTAGTTATGAGTATTTTCAATTCAAAATTTCTGATAATGTAAGTTGTTTATGTGCTATCATATAGGTATCCCAAACAGTAAAAGATATCTGATACAATTTCGAGTTGCTGGGAAAACAGGATAGGTGGTTAAGCGTTATGATAACTTGCAGAGATGTGTATAACTTAAGATTAGATGGTGTGGAGTTACTGACCGGCGAAATTGGGCTGGATCGAATGGTGTCCTGGACATATCTGGTGCAGACGAAGCCGTACAAAGAACATATGAATCCGGGAAACTTTGCGTTAATTGTTGTGGATTATATGCGTTTTACAATGGAGCAGGCATATGATACGATGATCGAATTGAATGCGTTAGGAATATCGGGGCTTGCAATCTCGGTTGAAAATGACAGAGAAGCTATTCCGGAAACAATGATTCGTAAGGCGAAAGAATTATGTCTGCCACTTTTTTACATTCGGTGGGAAGGTGCGACATTTGTTGATATTGCGCAAAGTATCGGCAAATTAATTCTTGAAACGGAATTGGACAATAAGAGGACCGGAGACTATTTGTATAATCTGTTATTTGGCTATGAGGTCAATGATAAATATATAGAGAAGATTTCCGCGCAGTTTGGATTGACATTTGACCGCCCATATCGCGTTGGAATTATTGTTATTGATCGTAAATATGGTGTAAATCTCGAACAGGATGAACACACATATGCATATTACACAGATTGTCTGAACAGGGAAGTGCTTCATATGGAGAAGCATCCCATGTATATGCGTTTTCTGAATAAGTTTGTATTATTGTTTGAGGCTACGCAGAATAAGGAAACCGAGAATCAGATTGAAAAAATATTAAGAGATTTGGATTGCAGAATGCCTTTTGTGGGATTGATTCACAGCACCTGTATTCTTGGTGCAACTTACACCAAGCCCGCAGATTTCGGCAAAAGTTATCAGGAGGCAAAAAATCTTATTCCCAAGAAGGATATGCTGCCGAATCCGACAAATAAGAAGGTACTTAGTGCAAGTTCCATGGGAATCTATAAATATATGTTCAACAGTGGAAATCAGCAGGAAATCCTAAATTACTGTAATGATAAGCTGAAAAAACTCGAAATGTATGATAATGCCAATGGTTCATTTCTGATTGATACACTGGTAAATTACTATATGTGTGGATTTAACATTGGTAAAACTGCGGACATGATGTTCGTTCATCGAAATTCTTTGCAGTATCGTTTGAAAAAGATTGAAGAAATACTGGAGATTAGTCTTGATGACTCGATGGAATATCTGGATCTGGTCAACTGCATTCTGGTAAAAAGACTTATGTTTCAGTAATGAATTGTGCATTTTAAACAATTAAACTGTGCAAAATGAATATTGAAAAGAAGCGATTCGAAGTATAGTATACTGAGTAAGCAAAGGCGCTAGAGAAAATTATTTCTCCGGCGTCTTTTTTGTTCTCTATCATGGGAACTCCGGAGAATTACCCGGATAGTGGAACACCGGCCAATTTAGAAACAATCGTTATAAGATGGCATGAGGAGGAAACGAATATGAAAACAGGAAAAATCGTAGCATTAGCACTTACAGGCGTTATGGCAGTTACAAGTTTATTTGGATGCGGTGCATCGGACAAGAAGGCATCAGAAGCATCACAGGCATCAACCGATTCGGATAAAAAGGTTCTCAGAGTCGGAATGGAATGTGCATACGCTCCTTTCAACTGGACACAGGATACAGACACGACACCGGACGGTAGTAGGGCAGTTAAAATTTACGATTCTGATTATTATGCATATGGTTACGATGTAGCAGTTGCACAGAAGCTTGCAGATCAGATGGGAATGGAACTTGAGATTCATAAGGTTGAGTGGTCATCCATTGGTATTTCCCTTGACGCAGGGGATTATGATGCAATCATTGCAGGTATGGGAAAGACAGCAGAAAGAGAAGCATCGTATGCATTTACCGATCCTTATTATTATAGAGATAACTGTATCGTAGTAAAGAAAGGTGGTAAGTATTCCAATGTAAAAGGACTTTCCGATCTGGCCGGTACAGGATGTAAAGTTACAACACAGTTAGGAACTGGTTGGATTCCACTTCTGGACCAGATTGATGGAGCAGTACAGTCCGGTAATTTTGAGACAACTTCCGAGTGCTTTATGGCAATCTCAAACGGCAGCGCAGATGTATGTATTGTAGATCTTCCAACTGCTGAATCAGCAGCACTGACAAACGATGATCTTCAGATCATTCAGTTAGATGAGAATGATGGATTTACTGGTGATGATGAAATGGTAAATGTATGTATTGCAACAAGAAAAGATGACACAGAGTTAAGAGACAAGATTCAGGATGCAATGAATGCAATCGGCTGGAATGACAAGGCAAAAATGGATGATTTAATGAACACTGTATTAACCCAGCAGCCGGCAGCAAACTAGACCAGCGGGGGATTAGGAAGATAGAAGTGAGGTAGATATATATGATTTTTGAAAATCCAAGTAATTCGTTAGAATGGATGGTATTTCTGGCACAGAAGTATTCAAGCATGTTTATCAAAGGAACCTGGCTTACATTGTATATAGCCGTGGTTGGCACGTTGCTTGGATTTGTACTGGGATTTATCGTAGGAGTTGTCAATGATGTAAAACTTAATGAAGGAGACAATATCATTAAGAAAATACTGATTCGAATTGTAAAAGCAATATTTACGGTTTATGTAGAGGTATTTCGAGATACACCAATGATTGTTCAGGCAATGATCGTATATTTTGGAATCCGCCAGATGGGCTTTGAGAATCTGACACCAGTATTTGCAGGTATTGTAGTAACTGTACTAAACACCGGAGCATATATGGGAGAGACTGTAAGAGCCGGAATCGGTTCTATTGAGCTTGGCCAGAGAGAAGGAGCCTGGGCCATGGGAATGTCACCTTTTAAGACCATGCTATATGTTGTACTTCCACAGGCATTCAAGAATATTATTCCAGAGATGGCAAACATGTTCCTTACAAACTTAAAAATGACATCAGTATTAAATGTTATTGCGGTACAGGAACTCTTTATGGCAGCGAAAACCGTTGGTGGTAACTATTATAAATACTTCGAGTCTTACCTTGTAATTGCAGTCATCTACTTCGTATTGTGTTTTGTATTTGATAAAGTGTTCAAGCTGATCGAGAAGAAAATGCAGGGCAGGACAGATTATGCACTTGCAGTTGAGTACATGGATAATCAATAGGAGGAACGCTATGAGTGAGACAGTAATTTCAATTCAGGATCTGAGCAAATCATTTGGAAAGCATGAAGTCTTAAGAAAGATTGACATCAATGTAAATGCCGGAGAAATCATTTGTATCGTTGGTTCTTCCGGCTCGGGAAAGTCGACATTGCTTCGATGCATTAATAAACTCGAAAAACAGACATCCGGTAAAATTCTTTATCACAATAAGGAAGTTCGGGATATACAAAAAGAAATTAATGAGTACCGTTCAAAAGTCGGAATGGTATTCCAGTCATTTAACCTGTTTAACAATATGACAGTGTTGGAAAACTGCATGCTTTGCACAAGAAAAGTATTGCATCTGCCAAAAGAGGAGGCATTCAACAGAGCTATCACACATCTGAAGGATGTCGGCATGGCACCATATATTAACGCAAAGCCAGCACAGTTATCTGGTGGACAAAAGCAGCGAGTTGCGATTGCCAGAGCTCTTTGTATGAATCCGGAAGTGCTTCTGTTTGATGAGCCGACTTCGGCTTTGGATCCGGAGATGGTCGGTGAAGTATTGAATGTAATGAAGGATCTGGCGCAGACCGGTCTTACAATGATTATCGTGACACATGAAATGGCGTTTGCAAGGGATGTTTCAACAAGAACAATTTTTATGGATTCCGGATATGTTGCAGAAGATGCTGCACCTTCTGAATTGTTTACCAATCCGAAGAATCCAAGAACACGCGAATTCCTGAGCAGGTATTTGGCAGGTTAAGGAGGAAACTAAGATGGATAAATTTGTGGTGACTTTTGCAAGAGGATTCGGAACGGGGGGTAAAGCTATTGCATCGCAGCTTGCCAGGGATCTTGGAATCCATTGCTACGAAAATCGTATTCTGACGCTTGCAAGCCAGTTAAGTGGATTGGATGAAAATGTATTTCAGGAAGTTAATGAGAAAATGCGTGAAACAGGTGGCTTTACCAGTTTTTTGCGAGGACTTCCGAGATCAAAGAGTTACATAACAAGAAATGAAAAGTTTATTTCCGATGATAAATTATTCGAATATCAGAGCCAGATCATCCGGGATCTTGCAGAAAAGGAATCGTGTGTGATTGTTGGGAAATGTGCCGATTATGTGCTTAAAGACCGACCAAATGTTGTCAGTATCTATATTGAGGCACCACGCGCCTTTTGTGTGGAGCGGACGATCGCAAATATGGGAGTTACGGAAGAGGTTGCAAACGCAACGATCGAGCGTACCGACAAGTATCGGGCAGATTATTATAAATATTATACACACGGGAATTACTGGACGAATCCAGTAAATTATGATCTGACGCTTAACAGTGATCGCGTTGGCGTGGAAAATTGTGTAAAAACAATTGAACAGTATCTGATTATTAAAGGATTAATAACTGCAGATATGATCAAACAGGCAGGGGAAATAGAATAAAGCAAGCGTAGTTACACGTGAAGGAGGACATTATGAAATTAATTAACACAGGACTTACCGTACAGGATATTAAGGACAAAGTAAATAAGTACATGATTGAGACATACGAGAGAATGGATTTCTTGTGTGAGACGGCCAAGGATCAGTATATGTATGATGAAAAAGGAGAGAAATACCTCGATTTTTACGCAGGTATTGCAGTAAATTCCGCAGGAAGCTGTAATGAAAAAGTTGTGGCGGCTGTCATTGATCAGGTACAGGATGTTATGCATACATTCAACTATCCGTACACAATCCCGCAGGCCTTGCTTGCTGAGAAGGTATGTACCACGATTGGAATGGACAAGATTTTTTTCCAGAATTCCGGTACAGAGGCAAATGAGGCTATGATCAAGATGGCGCGGAAATATGGTATTGAGAAATACGGTCCAAACAAATACCATATTGTTACCGCAAAGAATGGTTTCCATGGACGTACATTCGGCGCAATGTCCGCAACTGGACAGCCGGGAAATGGATGCCAGATCGGATTCGGACCTATGACATATGGATTCTCCTATGCACCATACAATGATCTGAAAGCGTTTAAAGATGCCTGCACAGAGAACACAATCGCGATCATGATCGAACCAGTACAAGGTGAGGGTGGTGTACATCCGGCAACGCCGGAATTTATGACCGGATTGCGTAAGTTCTGCGATGAAAAAGGCATGCTTCTTTTGATTGATGAGGTACAGACCGGATGGTGCAGAACAGGTAAGGTTATGAGTTACATGAATTATGGAATCAAGCCGGATATTGTATCTATGGCAAAGGCTCTGGGAGGGGGAATGCCAATTGGTGCGATCTGTGCGACAGAAGAGGTTTCAAAGGCATTTTCTGCAGGATCTCACGGAACAACCTTTGGTGGTCATCCGGTTTCCTGTGCAGCGGCGCTTGCAGAGGTGAATGAATTGTTAGACCGCAATCTGGCAGACAATGCAGCTAAGATGGGTGAATATTTCAAAAGCAGGCTGGCAACACTTCCACATGTAAAAGAAGTCAGAGGACAGGGACTCTTAGTTGGAGTTGAATTTGATGATACCATTAGCGGAGTTGATGTCAAGCATGAGTGTCTGCACAGACATTTGCTGATTACTGCAATTGGTGCGCATACGATTCGTATGGTTCCGCCACTTATTATTACAGAGAAAGACTGTGATGAGGCATATGAAATTATTAAGGCATCTGTAGAGGCACTTTCAAAATAAAAGGAGTGAGAGAATGAATCGTTTTTCATTTACAATTCCTCAGAATATCAAGGTTGGAGCAGGAACTTTAAGCCTGCTTCCGGATCTGGCTAAGGAACTGGGTAAAAGCAAAGCATATATTATTTCGGGACCACATTTGAACAAGATTGGAATGGTTGCAAAATGTCAGAAAGCATTAAAAAGCGCAGGCATGGACAGTGAGTGCTTTACGGAGACAGAAGGTAATCCGAGTACGAATACAGTTGCAAAAGCAACGGAAGCATTCAAGGAGAGCAAAGCGGATTTCATAGTTGCATTTGGCGGAGGGTCGCCGCTTGATGTTGCAAAAGCGGTTGCAGTGCTTGCCACTTATGGTGGCAACATTGTAGATTACGAGGGTGGAGGCAAGGTTCCAGGATCGATTGTTCCGATGATCGCAATCCCAACAACTGCAGGAACCGGATCCGAGGTGACTGCGTTTTCGGTTATCACGGATCATTCAAGAAACTATAAACTTACGGTAGTGAGTAACTATTTATTACCGATGTATGCAATTCTTGATCCGGAATTGATCACTACTGTTCCTGCCGGGACAGCGTCTGCATGTGGTATTGATGCAATGGTACATGCATTGGAAGCTTATATTTCAAAGACTTCTTCTCCTTTTTCCGATATTTTTGCGAAGGAAGCGTTACGCCTGATTGGAGGAAATCTCCGGGACTATGTAGCAGACAGAAGTAATCTTGCAGCGTGTGAAGCTATGATGGTGGGATCGCTTTTTGCCGGAATTGCTTTCTCGCATGCAAGACTCGGGGATGTTCATGCGATGAGCCATCCGATCAGTGCATATTTCGATGTGCCGCATGGCGTTGCAAATGCGATTCTGCTCCCAACTGTGGTGGATTTCAATATGAGTGATGCAGATCCGGAAAAGTATTGCTATATATATCATTGCATTAGCAAGGAGCAGACAGTAGATACAAAATTCATGCCGGACATGCTTGCAGCGGAAATTCGAGTGTTGAATCATGAGCTTGGAATTCCGCCAACTCTTAGCTCGGTCGGTGTCACAAGTGACAAGTTCGAACAGATGGCGGATGATGCGATGAAGAGCGGAAATATACAGGTTAATCCGAGATTTACAACCAAGAATGATATTTTAAATTTATATGCGCAGGCATTTTAACAAAGGAAACTTTATATACAAAAGCAAAGTGATTCGGGAAGTTTATGTTTTCCGGATCATTTTTCTTTATGAATTTCAGACAGAAAATTTTTGACTTTAAAAGGACGTGGTAATAAAATAAAGAAAAACCAGCAGGCACGAATAAAAGGAGACAGACATTGGATTTATTTGATATTGTTGGACCGATCATGGTAGGTTCTTCCAGTTCCCACACGGCAGGGGCCGTTCGCATGGGGTATGTGGCAGGAAAATTACTGGGGGAACCGGTAAAAAAAGCAGAGATTCTGTTATATGGTTCTTTTCTTGCGACCGGAGAGGGACATGGTACAAAAAAGGCAATCGTGGCGGGGCTTCTTGGCATGCAGCCGGATGTCAGGCAGAGATTGGATCGGCAGCTGCAATGAGTGCGGGGGCACTTGCGTATTTGCAGGGGGCAGATCCGCAGACCGTGATGCATGCCGCGGCATTGGCTCTAAAGAATATGCTGGGCCTTGCCTGTGATCCGGTGGGCGGTCTGGTAGAAGTGCCCTGCATAAAGCGAAACTCTTATGGCGCGGTCAATGCAGTGACCTCTGCACAGCTTGCACTTTCCGGTATCTGCAGTGCGATTACACCGGATGATGTGATCGACAGTATGCGCCGGATCGGAAATCAGATGCCAGCCACCCTGAAAGAGACCAGTGAGGGAGGGTTGGCTACGTCGGCTTCTGCAGAAAGGTATGAAATGTAATGACATGTGTTGATGAAAAACGAATCTTTCAGTATACTATATTTAAATGGATGTATTGGGTAAATAAAAGCAGGAGACGGAGCGTATGCCATTAGCAGAAAAATACTTACACACAACGAAAGAAATCTATGCACTGCCGGAAGGAAAACGTGCAGAACTGATCGATGGACAGATTTATGATATGGCACCACCGGGCAGAATTCATCAGGAACTGGTGCAGCAGTTGAGTCGTACGATCGGAAATTATATTGCAGATCATAAAGGAACCTGTAAAGTATATCCGGCACCGTTTGCGGTATTTTTAAGTCAGGATGATAAAACATATGTGGAGCCGGATATTTCTGTGATCTGTGATAACGGAAAGCTGGATGACAGGGGCTGTAATGGGGCACCGGACTGGGTGATTGAGATTGTATCACAAAGCAGTCAGAGGATGGATTATCTGACAAAATTGTTCAAATACCGTACTGCAGGGGTGCGGGAATATTGGATCGTAAATCCTATGAAACGTACGGTACTGGTATATTTGTTTGGAGAAAATGAGGACAGCACGCAGTATTTATTTGAAGATGAAATTCCGGTGGAAATTTATCCGGATTTTACAATGAAAATTTCAGAATTTGTGTGAACAGTATCCGCAATAAGCATTTCTTCCGCAAGCACGGTGCGAATGCTTATTATGGACAGCAGTGAAAAATTTATGATGGGGAATGCCTGATCCCGGTAATTGTGGGATTTGAAGGCTCTTGAAGTATGAAATGTAAATCAGGTAAAAACAGGGGAAAAAGAAATGCCGGTTTCTTTTTGGGGATTTTGTCGTTGGTTACAATATATGGCGAAAAGCCCACAGGCTTGCCTGTGGGATGAAAGCCCCCATTTTCCACTTGATTTTTGCATAGATTTGATATATAATATATGTAAAAACAGGAAGGGATTACTTAAATGGGAAGACCAAAGTCAGACAATGTACAAATAAATATTTCCATTCCTCTGGAGTGGAAAACGGAACTGGAAAATCTTGCGCGTATTTATTCTGTTGAGGAAGGCAAAACAGTAACTTTCCTTGATTTAATGCGCAGGGGTATCAAAGAAAAGTATCAGCTTGGAGAATAAGATCATGGATGACACACAGTACCACAGTGCTTCACACTGTAAATATCTGATACAGTATCACATCATCTGGTGTCCGAAATTCAGGTTCTCTGTATTGCACGACAACGTAGATGTCACGTTAAAAAAGATACTGCAGGAGATATGTGATAAATACAAATATCATATAAAAGCACTTGAGGTAATGCCGGACCATATCCACATATTTGTAGATGTTCCGCAGACTGTCGCACCATGTGATGTTGCAAGAACACTGAAAAGTATAAGTGCCATTGAATTATTCAAGGCATATCCGCAGTTGAAACGGTTTTATGCAAAGTGCGGCGTTTTGTGGTCAAGAGGGTATTTTATTTCCACAGTCGGACACATAAGCGAAGATACAGTGATCAAATACATTGAGGAGCAGAAAACACATGGATGCTGACGAGTACAAAAAACTTCTGAAAAAATTTCATAGACTTTCTGACAGGCATATCCTGGTCGCTGAGACAGATATGTCTTATCCTGATGTGCAGAAGGTTGTAAATCTTTCCGACAGGATCCGCAAAGCCGGCAATGAGCTTGTTGGTGTTATGAAAAAGAATTATGAACAGCTCATGCGTACCAAAAAGTACCGAAAGCTGCTCCAGCTGTATGGCTCCACTGAGGACAAAAACAAACGCAAAACATATGCCGGACAGCTCAACGAAATGCAGGAACAGTATAATCTCACAAAGGAGTCCTGCCGGACGTTGATGATACCCATTGGAAAGAAGTATGGCATTGATGCCATTTTTGCTTTTACAAAATCCGAGGATGTGTGGCGAGGCGTTGAAAAATGCCTTTACGGGAATGGAAGGACACTTCATTTCTCCAAATATGGGGATCTTCCATGCATCCGGGCAAAGCAGATCAACCGCGGCATCCCGATGTCTGTAAAAAACAATGAACTGAAGTTTAAGCTGGGGAAATTAGTTTTCGGGATACAGGTCAAAGACCGGTTCCAAACTGATGAAGTCAATGCCGTTTTGGATTACCTTGCCTCGCCAGAGACTACGGATCGTAAAGCCGTACAGACTCTTCTGGAAGAGGCATGCTGCATAAGCACGTACCGGCCATGTTATGCAACTCTGGTACCAAAACTTATCCGCGGAAAGTACAGGGTGTACCTGCATCTCACCATTGAGGGCAGGGCAAAACCTAAATACGACAGATTTGGCAATCCCCGACATAAATACGGCAGTGGCATCGTTGGTGCTGACATTGGCACACAGACGGTAGCCTATACTTCTGATACAGAGGCGGGGCTTAAGAACTTATCGGAAAGAGGCAACAGCATACAGAAATCCGAACGTCTGGAAAGACTGTATTACCGCGCCATGGACCGAAGCAGGCGTGCCACGAATCCGGAGAATTACAACACCGATGGCACCATTAAGAAAGGGAAGAAGAAGTGGACTTACTCCAGGCATTACAAAAAGCTGAAGGCAAAACATGCGGAACTCTGCCGCATAAATGCCATAAACCGGAAGCTTGCCATAAATGAGGATGTAAACCACCTGCGGAGTCTTGGGGATACATTTGTAACGGAACCAAAAAATGCAGCCAGACTTATGAAACGGGCGAAAGAGACAACCGTTAATAACAAAGGAAGGATCAACAGAAAGAAACGTTTTGGAAAGTCGGTAAAGAACCGGTGTCCGGGCGGTTTCCAGACTGCCGTGGAAAATAAGTTCAAAACATCCGGCGGTACATACATAGAAGTACCCAATAATTACAGAGCAAGCCAGTATGATCACACGGCAGATGATTGCATAAAAAAGAAGCTGTCCGACAGGATGTATAAACTTGCAGACGGGACACTGGTACAAAGGGACTGGTACTCTTCATTCCTGTTGTACTGCTACAATTACAAAACTAATGATATAGATAAAAAGAAATGCGTGGCAGAATTTAAAAAATGCTACAGCATGGAAAAGGATTTCATTGAATGGATTAAAACAAACAAAATCAAAGTACTAAACAGTGGAATTAAAATAGCATAACTAAAACGCATTAGGGAGACTGACTATGCTTCCTTGCCGCCAGACAGAAATTCACCGGAAAACAACTAGCTTTCTTACATAATAATGTGGCCGTAGGGCTGCTTGGTGATAAAGTCCTTGCTTAAAACAGACTATACCTGTATTCCAAAGCCTGCAAATGGTGTACGATTACAGGCAAAACTTGAGAGTAAGAACCCCACAGGCTTGCCTGTGGGAGTAGTCAGGGTAGTATTGTGTCTTTCGGCATCATGTAATGCCGATGGAAGGAAGGCACAAAAATACGAGTATGGAGTATTCCTGAATGCAGACCGTACAGCAGTTCCAAAATTAAAAAATTACGAAACTGTTGTGATTGATGCACAGTATTTTTCGAAGAAAGATATCAGAAAATTACATGCAGGCGGTACAAAAGTTTACAGCTATCTTAATATTGGCTCTGTCGAAAATTTCCGGTCATATTATAAAACATATGAGCATCTGGCAATCGGGGATTATGAAAACTGGGAAGAGGAAAAATGGGTTAATGTTGCGGATAAAGACTGGCAGGAATTTATGGATACATTAGCCGGAAAATTAAAGAAAAAGGGAGTGGATGGCTTTTTTGTTGATAACTGTGATGTATATGATTATGCCCATAAAAAGGATATTTTTGATGGGCTGACGGTGATTTTAATGAAAATCCGGGCAATGGGGAAGCCGGTAGTGGTCAATGGAGGAGATATCTATGTGACGGCATATCAGTCCCGTTATGGTTCTGCTGCGGATATTATGACGGGTGTAAACCAGGAGTCGGTGTGGAGCAGAATTGATTTTACAACCAAAACATTCCATACGCAGAAAAAAACGGAGCGGGAGTATTTCTGCCAGTATCTGCAGGCATGCAAAGCCGATGGAATGGATGTTTATCTGCTGGAATACACTACAGACCATAAACTGATCCGCAGGATTAAGAAGTATTGCAGGAAAAAGAAATATGATTACTATATTGCGGATTCGCTGGAGCTGGGTATCTAATACAATGTGTTTTTAAATTTGACTTTAAAAAAGTAGATATAATACAATTACATTGTTGCAAAAAACCATAAACGAAAGGGAGAGGGAAAATCTATGAAGAAAGACGGAAACAAATATTGGAGAACTGCGGCAGCAGCGGGGTTATGTTTTTGTATGGCAGCGACAGCGCTACCGGCAGATATTGCCATGGCAAAAACAACAGCACCGGCAACATCTGTTTCATACACATTTCAGGGAAAGGATGCCGGCACAGCCGGGTTTGCACAGGGAAAAATTACTGTAAAATCAAAAACCGGTGGAAACTATTATCTTTATTGGGCAAATAATACAAAGGCATTAACCGGGTATTATGAAATTGCACAGGTGAAGGTTAAAAAAGGAAAAAGCAGCAGTTTTACTTTTGCAGAGCAGACGGCGATTCCGGCAGATGCTACGCAGATTATTGCAGTAAAGTCTGCAAAAGAGCCGAAAGACAAGACCGTTAAAAAGGCAGCGGCTGTTTATAAGATTCCGGCAAAAAAACAGTTGAAAGCTGCTTCAAAGGATGCATTGTATACATTCAGTTCTTATTCGGATATACATATTGATGAGGAAAACTGGGGTGGTGCAGCAGCATATTGGCAGTATTCAGAGAAAAACTGGGAAAATGCACTTGATTATTCTGTAAAAAAGAAAGTTGATTTTATTGTTTCTTCCGGAGATCAGGTGACAAACGCAAAGCTTGCAAACCTTGGAAATGAGTGGAAAGTTTATCAGAGTATTCTGGCACAGTCGGATTATGTAAATCCGATTTATGAGTCTGGTGGAAACCATGAGGTTCGTCAGGATGAGGCAGTGAAAGAAGAATTACAGGCATATATTGCAGGAAGCGGTCTTGACAGTAACCTTAGTACTATTGAGAGTGGAAAACCGTATTATACCGTAACAGAACCGAAAACGGGCGATTTATTCATTTTTATGGCACTGGAAGGTGGGTATCGTCCGGCAAAATATGATGAATTCTCGGATGAGCAGCTTGACTGGCTGGAGAACACGTTGAAAGAGAATTACAATAAAGGAAAGAATATTTATCTGATCCAGCATGCGTTGATTTCTGGTTACGGTGCAGGGGATGATACCGTAAATCCATATTATGGAGGATCTATCAACAAGGATCTTCCAAGTGCGAAGCGTTTTAAATCTATTATTGAGCAGTATCCGGATCTGATCTGGATTTCAGGTCATACGCATGAAGATTATAGTCTGGGATATAATTATTCCAATAATGATGGAAAATCCTGCAACATGATCCATAATAGTTCTGTAGGAAATCCGACAACTCTGAAAACAGAGGATGGAAAGACGAGCCTGAGCTATGATTTCCATGAAAAGAGTTCCCAGGGATATTATGTACAGGTATTTAAGGATTCTATTTTGTTCCAGGGATCAAACCTTTATGACCAGAAAATTTATCCGGCATATTCTTATATCATTAAAGGAAATACCAAAAAGGTAAATGATGATGTCCTTATAGAAAATACTTATACACTGGGAGAAAAAGACGATATTACTTCAGAAAAAGTGAATTCCATGCTGGCAACGGTAAAATCATACCTTTCCGTTAATTATCAGTATAGTTCCTATGATCAGTATCAGCAGTTAAAGAAGACATATTATCAGTATAAATCTTCGGATACTACAAAGATGACACAGGAAAAACGCAATACGGTGTACAGCCGGCTTAGCGGACAGCTGGAAGAGCTTCATAAAGTTGTCACCGCAGTTTCAGTGAAATAACAGGAGGATTAGAACCATGGGAGTACATTCCATAGATGCAGAGGATGATCAGTTTGCGTATCGTTATGACACACAGTTACTGATCGACAGAAGAGACAGGGATCTTGACGAGGATGAGATCGCAGATTACATCACGGAAAATTTTGAGGGAAACAGTCTGATTGCGGCTGGAGATGAGGATCTGGTCAAGATTCATTTCCACACGAATGAGCCGTGGAAAATTCTGGAATACTGCAATACGGTTGGAGAAATTTATGACATTGTGGTCGAGGATATGATCCGGCAGGCAGCAGGGCAGCAGGGATAAAAGGCAGAGCGTCCGATACAGAATACTATAGTGTGACGCTGGAAATGAAAAGAGGTGCTGTCGCATCAGTAAATGATTGATATTTACTGGGCGGCAACATCTTTTTTGTTTTTTATTTGTTCGCAGGGTATTTAGGAACAGAAACCGTACCACTTGCCCAAAGGATGACAGGGGAGGATACATTAATTAATTGCTGTGCCGTTCACATAAAGTTTATAACCGTTAAAATTAATGTTTGAATAGCTGCTGTCGGCATCGGTGAAACTTGTCACATAGGAATCTCCGGTAAGAGTGATCTTAGAGCTCTTATCAAGTGTTAATGAGATGGACTTTGCCTCGTTGGAGCCGTTGATGGTTCCCTTGTAGGAAGAGCTGTTTTTCATCGTCATATCCAGCGTGGAAACGGAATCAATGACAACATTTCCGGCTGCTTTTTGTTTGCTCATGGTAAGGGTGACATCACCGCCATTGGAACCGCTGGTTCCCCAGGAATCTGCCTGTGCCCGGAGAAAGTTGCCGGTGCTGTCGGTATTGGTGATTGTATTGTTTGTCAGGCTGATTCTGGCAGAGGTATTGGTTACATAAAACGTATCGCCCTTTTTGGTGGTAATCTTAGATCCGGTTGCTTTAAAGCTGGCACTTCCGGAAGTGGCATCTCCACTCATGGACTGGTACAGGAAAATATTTTTGTAGGTGGTGGACTGTCCGTTTAATGTCGTGTTGTTGTCCGTCAGCGTACAGTTTTTGAGTGTAACTTTATTCTTGCCTTCGATGACAATACCTTCCGATGCAGTTGCTTTTAACGTTGCATTGCTGACCGTGACATCTGCGGTAGAGTAGACTGCAGGGGAACCTTTTCCGGTTGTGGTGTAAGTGCCTTTGTTGACTTTAACAGTGCCGCCGCCACGGTCGGTACGGATGGCTGCACTGGAAGTTCCGGCTGTTTTGATTTTTAAGTTATAGGCATTTGTTGTGCCGCCGCCGGTTGTCATGATTCCTCCCGAATTATCCGCTTTGGTTGTAATACTGGAATTTTTGATTGTGACCGTAGAGCCATCACTTGTGGAATTATTTGTTGTAGCAGATCCGCCGTAGCAGAATACACCGTTTGCACCTTTGGCATTGGTTGTGACATTGATATTGTTCAAAGTCAGTTTTGCACCACCGGAAGCAAGGATACCGGAATTGGTGCCGTAAAAGCTGGTACTGTCACCGCCATCGGAGTCACCTGTTTTCTTTACTGTTATATTCGAAAGTTTTGCAGTGATGTCTCCAGTTGCCCAGATTGCATTCTGATCTGCGGTCGTTGAGGTATAGGTACCTTTTTTCAACGTTTTGTTTGTTGAAATTTTTTTGACTGCGGAGTAGGAAACCGAAGTCGTGCCACTTTGTCCCGGCATGTTTCCTCCATCTGGCGCACCACTTTCACCGGATGGCTTTTCCGGTGGAGTAGAGCCGTCTGTTGCACCGCTTTCACCGGATGGTTTTTCCGGCGGGGTGGTGCCTGTTGCGGAAGCATCCGCGGTCTGCGCAGAGGCAGTTGTTGTGGAAGAATCCGGTGCCTGTGCTGCAGTGGAACGTGTTGTGGCATAGACACCTCCGGTTCCTGCAATAATAGCTGCTGCGAGTGTAAGAGCCATAAATTTTTTCATGTGATTTTTCATAATAATCATCCTTTCTGTATTTGTTGTAATGTGTTATTTACGGATTATTTTATGTATCGTTTTTCTTTTGATACCATGAAGTATAGAAGGCCTTCCTTAAATGAACTTTAAAAGTTTTAGACTATTTAGAAAAACTTTATTTGTCCCTATGATACAGCTGCGTTACAATAAATATATACAAAGGGCGGATGGAGGAAATGATATGGCAAATACAACCAAACTGGCGCTCGAAGCATCCTTAAAAGAACTTTTGCGGACAAAACCGATCGACAAGATCACAATCAACGATTTGACAGAACACTGTGGCATCAGTCGTATGACGTTCTATTATCACTTTAAGGATATTTATGATTTGGTGGAATGGGCATGTGTGGAGGACGGAACGCGTGCTTTGCAGGGAAAAAAGACGTATGACACCTGGCAGGAAGGAATTGCGCAGATATTTGAGGCAGTATTGGAAAACAAGCCATTTATTATGAATGTATACCATGCGGTTGCCCGCGAAAAAGTTGAGCAGTATCTGTACAAGCTGACATATGAGCTGATCGTAAATGTCGTGGAAGAAAAATGCAAAGGCATTGCGATTGCGGACGAGGATAAATGTTTTATTGCGGATTTTTATAAGTATGGATTTGTGGGGATTATGCTCGACTGGATCGACAAGGGCATGCATGAGGATTACCATAAGATCGTTATGATGATGGGGACGGCACTCGACGGGAATATTGCACGGTCGATTGAAAATTTTAAACAGAAATAAGGGGAAGGCGGAATATGAGGGACAGATTGATTGACAAAACTACAGAAAATGATTACGAACTTGAGAAACTGTGTTCTGATTCGGTAGAATTAATACAGTATGCAAGGAATATGATTGTAAAGCATGTAAATATGGTGCAGATCATGACATATTATTCATTGGGAAGATGGATAGTAGAAACGCAACAGATGGGACAGAAACGTGCAAAATATGGCAGTAAGGTTATTAAGACATTATCTGAAAAATTACAGGAAGAGTTTGGAAAAGGATTTTCAGAAGATACGCTGAAAAATGCGAGAAAATTTTATCTGACTTATAAGGAACGAATAAGTGAAACAGTGTTTAGCTTTTTTGAAAAAGATGCTCCATTCATTGTTTCGTGGTTGCAAAGCCTGAAGACATAATAAAGCAACCTACAGTCTTAGAATTTTTGGGGTATGGAAGAAAAGGCAAAATATTCTGAAACAGATTTGGAAACAGCGATTATAAATAAACTACAGAAATTTTTGCTGGAGTTGGGCAAAGGTTATTTGTTTGAGGAAAGACAAAAGAGATTTACATATGGTGAAGATAACTTTTATGTGGACCTTGTATTCTATAATCGTCTTTTGCGCTGCTATGTGCTGATAGATTTAAAGGTGGACAAGCTTACACATCAGGATATTGGTCAGATGCAGATGTATGTTAATTATTATGACAGATATGAAAAATTGGAAGATGAAAATCCAACCATAGGTATCCTCTTGTGCAAGGAAAAGAATGATGCTTTAGTTGAAATTACGTTACCAAAAGATGCTAACATTTATGCATCAGAATATAAGTTATATTTGCCGGATAAAAAATTGTTACAACAAAAATTGAAAGAGTGGATTGAAGAGGAAGAGCAGTAATCGGAAAATTAATCAAAATGCCTGAAATGATAAAAAACTTATCATTTCAGGCATTTTGTAAATGGTATCTTTTCACAGAGATGGTAAGATAACCATATCGTATTTGTTCCATAAACGATCTGTTGCGTTGCAGGTTTTATGATTTTATGGAAATTGATTTTGAAATGAATCAGAGACCTGCAGCGAAGAAACACTAAATGAGAAACAGCCAATGAAACAGAAAGGAGATTTTTCTATGTCAAATAAAAACAAAAAATTAGGACTTGGAATCGCAGCAGTTGCTGCAGCAGGTGCAGGAATTGCCTATGTTACACAGCAGGCAAACAAGAAGAAAATAAAAAAGATAGCCAAGGCAGCACCGCCGGTCGATTACCGCAACACCGAGCGCGGAAAATATGAAAAGAACAGCAAAGGCATTTATTATACCAACGGAAACTATGAAGCATTTGCCCGGCCAAAGAAACCGGAAGGAGTCGATGACAAAAATGCATACATTGTCGGAAGCGGACTTGCAGCACTCGCAACGGCTTGTTTCCTTGTCAGAGACGGTCAGATGCCGGGTTCCCATATTCATATTTTAGAGGCAATGGATGT
>URYB01000013.1 GCA_900552085.1 uncultured Lachnobacterium sp. | reverse complement strand
CACAGCCTACAGAGACAGTTAACCGTATCTTCAAGGCAGCAGGTATTGAAAAATAGGAAATAAGGGGTGGATGTAATGAAAGAATTAGTTGAAGTAATTGCAAAATCACTCGTTGATTTTCCAGATGAGGTTGTTGTAACGGAGACCGAAAGCGAAAAAGGCACCATTTTGGATCTTCGCGTTGCGCAGTCCGATATGGGCAAAGTGATCGGTAAGCAGGGCCGCATTGCGAAAGCAATCCGTTCTGTTGTGAAAGCAGCAGCTTCCAAAGAAGACAAGAAGGTTATTGTTGAGATTATGCAGTAATCATCCGGGAGCATAGAATTTACTATGCTCCTTTTTAAATAAATGGGTTCTGAATAGTTACAGTAAATAAACGAATAACGGAGATAGCAGATGGAAGAGTTATTACAGGTAGGGGTAATTACAACAACACATGGTGTGCGCGGAGAAGTGAAAGTGTTTCCGACAACGGATGATCCTGCGCGTTTTAAAAAATTGAAAGATGTCATCCTTGATAATGGAAAAGTAAAAAAAGAACTTGAAATTGAAAGCGTAAAGTTTTTCAAGAATATGGTCATTCTGAAATTCAAGGGTTTGGATAATATAAATGATGTGGAGCGTTTTCGACAGGCAAAGCTTTTGGTTACGAGAGAAAATGCGGTAGAGTTAGAAGAAGATGAATATTTTATTGCCGATCTCATCGGTATAAATGTAACTTCCGATGAGGGCGAAGAGTTAGGAACCATCAAGGACGTTTTGCAGACAGGTGCAAATGATGTGTATGTGATCGCAAAAGAAAATACACCGGATCTTCTTGTGCCGGCAATACATGACTGTGTTCTTGCGGTGGATGTAGAGGCGCAGACAATGACGGTTCATTTGCTCGATGGATTACGGTAGAATGGAGTTTGTATGAATTTTCATATTCTGACACTTTTTCCGGAGATGGTAATGCAGGGGTTGATGACAAGTATTACCGGAAGGGCAGTAAAACAAAATAAAATACAAATCGAAGCAGTCAATATCCGCGATTATACAGCAGACAAACATAAAAAAGTAGACGATTATCCGTACGGTGGAGGTGCGGGAATGCTTATGCAGGCACAGCCGGTATATGATGCATACCGAAGTGTTGCGGACCGGCTTTCGGAGAACGCCAAAAAACGTGTGGTTTATGTGACACCACAGGGAACTCCGTTTACGCAGCAGATGGCACAGGACTTCGCCGGGCAGGACGATCTCATTTTGTTGTGCGGACATTATGAGGGAATTGATGAGCGTGTCCTTGAAGAAATTGTTACAGATTATGTTTCCATTGGCGATTATGTACTTACCGGTGGAGAACTGGCATCCATGGTCATTGTTGATGCGGTGGCACGTCTCGTGCCGGATGTGCTGAACAATGAGCAGTCGGCGGAAACAGAATCGTTTCATGGAAATCTTCTGGAATACCCACAGTATTCCCGTCCGGAAGTGTGGCATGAAAAGGCAGTGCCGGAAGTGTTGCTTTCCGGAAATCAGAAAAAGATAGAAAGCTGGCGCAGAGAACAGGCTGTCATCCGTACACGGGAACGCAGACCGGATCTGTATGAAAAATATGATCGTCTGCAGCAGTGCATCCAGATTTTGATGAAGCAAAAGCTTTTGCATATGGATATGATCGAACTGATTCGCCGTGGACGCGCGCGTCTTGTGTATCAGCAGGAGGGCGAAATTCTCTTAAAGGATATGGTGACGGGCATCTATTTTCATACGCGGATGCAGCCGCTTACAGATTTTGAGGAGTGGGAACTTCCGGAATATCTGAAGAAACATGATGAGACGATTGCCTGTATTGTGACGCATCAGGAGGGCATGGTGGACGCCATAAGGACGAAACTTGGACTTTCCGTAAGCGAGGAATGCTGGCAGGTCGTTTATACAAAACGGGAAAAAATGCCGGTAAGAGGACTTTATGGACCGGATGGTATCCGCAAAGAAGATGGGCTGTGTATCCGCCTGCTGGATGAAATGTCACAGGATTTTGTAATCGAACATTATGAGATCGGCGATGGATCTTATGTACGGTCACGGATTCGCAATAAAGCGGTCTATGGTGCTTTTTATGGAGAGGAGATCGTAGGGTTTGCCGGACAGCACGAGGAAGGCAGTCTTGGCATGCTTTTTGTACTGCCGGAATACCGAAACCGGCGTGTCGCGGCAGCACTGGAGACGTATATGATCAATCTGTCCGTAGAACGAGGCGAAGTGCCATACGGACATGTGATTATTGGAAATACTGCATCCGAAAAGATGCAGGAAAACCTTGGTTTGTGCAAGGCAAAAGGCAAGGTATACTGGATGAGTAAAAAATCGTGAGATTATGCAAAAAGTTCTTGCTTTTTGTAGTGAGTTATGCTAATTTATTAATGTTGTGAGTAAAAAATGACGGTCCTCTGTCACCAGAGAGGTGTTAGCGAACGTCAAATCAATCAGGAGGTCACAAAATGAACGCAAGTGAAATTATCAAGAACATTGAGGCAGAGCAGTTAAAGGCTGACGCACCACAGTTTTCCGTAGGTGATACTGTTAAAGTATACGGAAAGATCAAAGAGGGTAACAGAGAGCGTATCCAGGTATTCGAAGGAACTGTTATTAAGAAACAGGGTGGAAGCAACCGTGCTACATTTACTGTAAGAAAGCTTTCTAACGGTGTTGGTGTTGAGAAGACATGGCCTTTACATTCTCCAAACGTAGAGAAGGTAGAGATCGTACGTAAAGGTAAAGTACGTCGTGCTAAACTTTACTACTTAAGAGATCGTATAGGAAAAGCTGCAAAGGTTAAAGAGTTAGTAAAATAATTTTATAGCCAGCCGAAGCAAAAAACACCGGAAACCATTGAGTTTCCGGTGTTTTTTAATTGTCTGAATCTTTACACAATCATGTAAAAATACGTAAAAATAGGCTCGTGGGCGACAAGTGGGCTACAAAACAGGAAGCTTATTAACCTCGGCAATCAATTCGTCCAGAGTCTTTTCTGTATAGATATTCTTTGTAATATCGCCAGTTCCGCCGACTTTGAAAGAAGTACCGGACGCATTAGCAATCGAATGGCCTATAATAATTTTTAAACATAAATCATCCATGTGGCACGCTTCTGCCATTGAAACAAAAGTGTATCGACAGTCGTGCGGGAGATGATCGAATCCAAGAGTGTTCATTACATCCGCAAATACAGTAATGCGGAAGTTAGTTCCGGAATACTTCGGAAGACGAGGGGAACGTAAAAAGTATTCACCGGAGGATTTCATACGCTCAGCGATAAGCGGAAGGATTGCATCGTGGATTGGAATGATGCGGTCCTTTCCGGCAGCAGTCTTCATACCACCGACCATGTAACGCTCACCCAGATGGATGTTTTCCGTTCGCATCTCTAAAAGCTCGGAACAACGCATGCCGGTGTAAATATATATAAGAACCAGATCGACATCAGGGACCTTGCCAAGAGATTTCCAAAGAAGAGACACCTCTTCGTCGGAGAAACGGGTGTGTTTGGGAGTCTCCGGGGCGGTAAACTCAAATACAAGACCCGTCGTGATATCACGATCAAGGTATTCGTTGCTTATTGCATACTTCCACATGCCGCGGACAATGACACCCATGTGGGATATTGTGCTTGCGGATTTTGAGCGGGCAGCAGTAAGGCAGTCCTGCAGATCAGATGCACGAAGCGTGACAACTTTTCGATCGTGAAGCGGAGCATACAGCTTGAAAGCTGATTTATAGCACTTTAATGCAGCCGGTCCGGGATGCTTCTTAAAACTCCATCTCCATTCGATCCACTTATTAAACAAATCTTCAAAAGTAAGGAGATCAGTATAATTCGTATGTTCAGTTACAGCCAGTCCTTTGTTATAGTCTGCCAGATAAGCAAGAGCTTCTTTTTGATTGGAAAAGTATTCAAGATACTTCCTACGGCGAACTTTTACTCCGCCCACATCATCAAAGATCGATATGCGCACAGCATAAGGTTTTCTTCTTTTTCCAGATAATTTCACAACACTTCCATATCCATTTGGTAATTTCATAATAGCCTCCTAAGAACATCGACATAGTTGCACCGGTGCAACATTTAAAGAATGGTATAAAAAATAAGCCCTTGTGGACTTATGAGAAATGCGATATAATTGGATTGCGAATAATATACCACATTCCCGCAAGGGAAAATGAAATCCCGATGTACCCACATCGGGATTTCGTGCCTTCATTATATACACAATTATTTTACAACTCAAGAAATAATTCTGAAAATATTAATGCAACTTTAATAAAGCACCATATACACCAATGAATACATCAGGGCTGATTTGACCTGATTCATACAAAGCGTAGTATCTTTCTTTCTCATCTTCTACATCAAAGTTCGAAGACTTCTTGTCGTACTCAGGAGCACCAGACAAAAGACCTAATTCGTTTGCGAGACAATAAATGTGTTTGCACGGAGCAAATTTGCCGGTCTTTTGAGCGTGAAATAAAAAGTCTGGACAACTGCACTCGGTCAGAGTAGCACGGTAAGGTTCTTTGGCAGATCCCTGAATTTCAATGCTAGGATGCTCGCCTTTGTCAATAGACACAATCTTTTTCGATAATTTTTTACCAGCCTCCATTCGCTTAATCTGCTCAAAATCATTATGAATAGAAGCAGGCCAGCCACCAAAATCAATATTAAACATAAAATACTCCCCTTTCTATGTAATATTAAAATGTTACTTATATATTGTATAGCACATGCTGACTTAGAATAATAGACAGAACATGAGTTTGAAAAAGCGTGGCTATAAATATATTAAGATTACTTGCTCTCCGGAAGACTAATAAAAACACGATTTCCATTTTTAGAAGAGACCAAGGAGCCGGATTCAATCTCAGAATTGATAACTTTCATAATATCTTCTTTAGAATACTTGGAAAGTTGTTTGATAATATCAACCCTGGCATAATGTCCATCATTTGATTCTAATAATTTAATTACGGATTTCTTGATCGCTGCAAGCTGCTTCTTTCGAGCAAGGATTTCCTTATATCGGGTCTCATATTCGGAATAGTGTTCGAGATATTCCGAATATGATTTTTGAACTGTTTCAGGAATGCTGCATCCACGGGACGCATAATATGCCTTTCCACCAATGGAGGAGCAACACCATTCTTTGAACTCGGAACATTTTTTTAAAGCATTTTCCAAGTGCTTCAAACTGGTAGAAGGATTATCTACAATATTGCTTGAAAGGGTTACAATAGAGTTTAATTTTTTATCGATTTCTTTGCGGTGGTAATCGTAAAAGTATGCAGAAAGAAGACTGGAATCTGTGGAAGATATATACTCAGCTTCGTTGTATGGAACGCAAAAACCATATTCGACAGAAAGAGAATCTGCTTTTCTGCAAGCTGAAAGAAAATTTTGATATTCGCCTTTTAGGTCAGACTCTATTTTATAAACGTTGCGTTCATAGTAAGCACGTCCTTGCTCGCCACAGGACAAACACCAATCTGCATATTCTTTGCACAAAGCCATCGCTTTTTGATATATAATTTCGTCTTTTTTACGGTCGCCGGTCAATTCATCTAAATAATACGATATCTTATCTTCCGTATTCTCTAATTTTCGAGAATAACGGTCTTCAAAGTCGAAAGCCATAGATGTTGTGCGATCAAGAGAAGGGTAATTTGAGAAAATGGTAGAATCTACAGCTGTTGTATCTGACGAGGACTCTCCACCAGAAGAAAAATATGACACTATCAAAGAAACAACAACAATGGCGACACCTAAAAAAATAAAAAAAATCATACAGTCACACTCCTTAATCACATTTTTACCAATAATTTACAACACATTCTAATCGATTAATCAATTATATTATAATCCCGCATACATAAATAGACTACAATTTTTGACAGAAAAGCAATAAAATATCAGAAAAAGGAGGTTTTGCTATGGATAAAATAAAAGAGGAAATAATAAAAATGATTCAAGAAATTAATAACATGTATATTTTAAAGACGATTAAAGAGATATTAGAAGAGTTAAAGGACTAGCATACGCTAGTCCTTTAATAATTTCTTTACGAATTCTTTGATTGCCACCCAGTCATCAGGCTCAAGATCCGCAAGAGCATCAACAAAATTCTTGCGAAAAGAATCGTCTGTGTCTTTCATAACATCCTTGACAAAACCAAGCAGCTTTTCTTTTTGAGACTGTGCAACAAATGGTTCGCCAGCTCCAGAACGTAACCAATCTTCATTAACACCGTATTCTCGACAAATAGATAAGGCCATCTGGTCGCTCAAATTGTTCTCACCTTTTTCCAATTTGGAAATAGCTGTTTTACCAACACCGACTTTCTCTCCGAACTTATCGAGAGTTAATCCCAATTCTTTACGAAGCCATTTAATTCGTTCTCCACTATTCATTTTGCACCTCCTAATAATATCCACAAGAACAGAATACCACTCAAAGTTAACTAAGTCAATCAAAAAAAGTTGATTAAAGGGACAAAAAACTGTTGACAAAGTTGATTAAAGGGATTAATATGTAGCTACAAGGGACAAACAACAAAGACGAGATGAAAAATTAATTTATGTGAAAAAACATCATCTCATATTAAATACGAGAAAGGAAGTGATCATATGAAGAACATTAAAATCGAAAATCTGAGCGAAGAGCAGCAGTCCTTAATGACTACACTGACAATGGCATGGCCACAGCTGACAGAGATGCAGAAAGGCAAGTTGCTAGGATATGTGGAAGCTAAGGCAGAAGATCGTCGAGAAGAACGTAACCGTGCAACAGCATAAATTAAGGAGGAAAACATGAACAACAATATCAGAAAATTTGGAACACTTATACTACACGGCATGCCAATGCCGGAACCGGAAAAGCCATATTACAAAGGAGACGTAATCGGATACAACGGCATAGACTTCGAGATCGGCGACACCGTAGAAGGGAAGGAACTTACTTGGTTAAAACTTGGCAACCTTTGGGTGTGCGACAGAAACATTCTTGCTGGGGTATCTTGGGACACACTCAACGCCAAGGGCTATGTATTCGGAAAAGAGATCACAATCGATGGTCACAGATTCAAGCTGAGATGTTTGACAGGATCAGACGGATCAAGAGGATCGTTTGGCGAGGGATGCGACAACGAGTGGGATCAATTTATGGATGAGTACAACGAGGACAACAGCCTCGCACACTTCGAAGATATGTATACCATCTGCCAGGAGACTGACTGTGATTATTCGGACTCTCGGTCGATTCGCGGCTACAATTCGGCGCGCTATTACGATGGCAGCGATGCGACGTACACGGACACGTACATTGCCTTCCGCCCCGCCCTCGAAATCCTGAACCCTGATTTGGAAAACTAGGAGGATATATATGGAGAATGAAAAAACTGTAAAAGAAAAAGTAACCATCAAACAGGCGGCGGAAGAATTGGGACTCAACCAGGAAATGCTTCGGTATATGATGCAGGCGAAACGCCTGCCAATCGGTGAAGCATTTAAAAAGCCGGGAAGTCAAAGATGGGTATACATAATTTACAGAGACTGGCTCGATCGGTACAAAGCAGGAGCAGCGTCATGATCCGAGTAGATGCACACGAGTACATCCTGCATAGACACAGAATGTACAAAAGGAAGAAAAAGAAAGCAATGAGCAATGGATTCGATGAAATTCTAAATAAGGAAATCCAAAAGCTGAAAGGAGCAGACAACAGTGAAAGAGTACAGAACAAAAAAACATAATCCGGAGTGCCATGTAAGTGTACAGATTACCGGAAGTGACAAATTTTTTGAAGATGCCAAACAATATGTAAGAAAAAAGGCCAGAAAGCATAAAAAGCAAACTGGCCAGGATATGTCATATGAAATTAAAAAAGTTGATTAGGGTTTTCGTAGTCATCAGGTAATACGACAGATTCTACAGAATCATAATCAACACCATCGGTAGACGATTCGACACCGGTAAAACATAAACTGCATTCGCTGATTTCGTCGTCTTCGTCTGGTTCCAATAAAGAAATTTCAACATATTCCATTTTGTCTTGTTTGAGTTCAGAGATACGGTTGTATAAATCTGTAACTTTAAAGTATGCCATAGGTTTAACCTCCCTTCAATGCACTTGGGTGTAGCAGCTCCCTGTGTAAAAAGGATAACACCAATGGAGAAAATGGACAACACATACTTTGTGAAAAGAACTAATGGAATAGAAAATATGACAACATAAATTCGTTAATTTAGGTGACCGGTATAATGCCGGACAAGGGAAGGAGAACAGAATGGCAAAAAATAAAGTAGACAAGCTGTACACGATGCAGTTGACAAAAGAAGAGGTATTAATGCTGCAGCGGATCATACGAGATGAGAGAAGAACAGTGCGCGCAGAGTATATCTGGGAAGCTAAGTTGAGAGACAGCCTTGAAAAAAAGGCGGATGCGTTGTACCAAAAACCCAAAATGAGTCAATGGGAATATGACAAGGAGGTCGAAAAAGAACGAACCAAGTGGCCAGATGCAGAGCTGGGGAGACGCTTAGCCAACGCAGAGTCGATACGGCTTGATTTCTATTTCGATGTGGAGATGCGGACATGCTGACGCAGGAACAGATACGAGCCAAGTTGTACGCATCAGCCGAACAGTTCAAATCAGCCTACATCGCAAAGCAATATGCTCGCGCTAAAAATATCTACGACACAGCGGAGCGGGTAGCCTTATTTGTAGATCTCCCGATGGACGACAGGCGTAAGTTATTTATGAGCCAGACAGAGAGTGACGACAAGGACGCAAAACCAGAGTGGGGAGCGTTTGATCAGGACTGGGTTAGAAATGCGTACATGCAATGTATCAAAATGAATCAGACGTTTGAAATAAAGAAATATGAAGAAACGGTATATGGAAAGAAAAATCCCTGATGGATGGGGTCCATCAGGGAAAATGAAAAAACAAACAAATAGCTTATTGACAAATAAAGTATACCGTAGACATATCAAAAAGTCAAGAAAATAGGCACTTTTAGATTGGCCTTATAAAGATATTAAAGTTAGGACAGATAAACTATGGCATACTGGCACGATATATATAACTTTAGCAGATCCATAGAGCATGAGTTTAAATTTGCGGGACACTATGGAGCTAAAGGAGAGAAACGAGCAAAAAAAGAAAAAGCAACACCGGAACAGATTGCAAAACAGAACTTGCGGAACAAAGAGACACGCATGCGTCGGCTAATGAAAGCAAATTTTGAAGCAAATGACCTATGGTGCTGTTGTAAATATCCCAAAGGCATCCGCTTGCCATTGCAAGAAGTAAAAAAGGACAAGGAGAGATTCTTACGATACCTCAGGCAAGAATATAAAAAGCGAGGAGTACCGTTTAAGTGGGTTGCCAGGCTGGAAGTAGGAGAACGTGGAGGAATCCATTTCCACATATTGATCAATCGAATATGGACAGCACAAACGGATATGATCATCTCTGGAGCATGGAGCAAAGCCCTTGAAAAGTCTACGATGCAGGGGAAAAACAATACGGATGGATTGGTGGACTGGAAAGCCACTTATGACACCGGAGGATTTAAAGAACTGGCAGAGTACATTTGTAAACAGCCGGAACCGGACACACCGGAGTATGAACAGTTAAGCCTTTTCCCGAGGGAAGAGCAAAAAATCCTGTTAAGTATAACAAGCAGCCGGAATCTGATCCGGCCGGAACCGGAACGGAAATATTACTCAAGACGAACAATGCGTGATCTGGTTGAGAATGGTCCGAAGCCGACACCGGGATACTACATAGACATGGACAGCCTGTATATAGGCGAAAACCCATACACCGGATACAGCTATTGCAAATATACAGAAATAAAAATCGAGGAATCCCGCAAAAAGACAAGATGCGGAGCCACTTTTCACCCGCCGAGAGGAGATGACATCATATGACCGTAAAAATATACACCATGACAGATGCCAAATCCGCTAAAAGACAAGATGCGACAGTCATTTTTACACTGGAGACAGAGACATCCAAAGGACCGGCAGACAGAACATGGGTGGAAGAGATAGAAGGAACAGCCAACGAAGCAGCATTGATTGCCATCATCAAGGCGCTGGAGCATATCACGATGTCTTGTGATCTGGAAATATACACAGAGTCCAGATTTGTTGCATCCGCTTTTGGATGGTTGCAGGGCTGGAAAGACAACAACTGGAAGACGGCAAAAGGAAAAGATGTGGCCCATAAGGACGAGTGGCAGCAGTTGGACAACCTGATCGAAGGTCGAAAAGTAACAATCCATTGCCAGGAAGACAATAGCTTCCGGAAGTGGCAAAAATTTGAACTGGAGAGGATAAAAAATGAAAAAATGCATAATATGCGGCGAAATGTTCGAACCGCGAACTGACCGGCAGATCACATGTGCATCTAATGAATGCAGAGAAGAGCGGAAAAAGCAGACACAAAAGGCACTTAGAAAGAAGGCCCGGCAGATAATCGTATACAAGCGCAATTGTAAGATATGCGGAAAACTGTTCGAGACCACGGACAGTCGGAAGATATATTGCGACAAGCCATGCCAGCGCCGGGCAACTGCAGAAAAGGTAAAAGAGAGCCGGAAGAGCCAAAAAGTAGTAAAGAAACCGGAAACCAAGAAAAAGACAAGAGCGCAGAGCTTGCATAAGGCAGCAGCAGAAGCAAGAAAGTTGCACATGAGCTATGGCCAGTATGTGGCGATGCAGGAAGGAGCGAGATATGTACGATAAGTTTGGAGAGTTTGGAAGTGTTGAAGAACTCAACAAAGCAGCAGAAGGCTTCAGAAATGAAGGAGATATAAAAAGCCTGTATGAGCTTGCCGAGGAAAACGGAATCAGCAAGGAAGATGTAGCGGACTATATGGACGGATATGTGGATAAGCTTGCGTCAGAGATGATAGCGGCGTATGGAAGGCTGAACATGGAGAAAATGGAGATGGAGAAGTGCACAGATATCATGGAGAAGAGCATGCTATATTACATCCTGCTTTTCATCGACGGAATGCTTTTGGATGCCGAAATGCAGAAAGCAATCATGAAAAAGGGAAAGAGCCCAAGGAAATTGCTGGAGCAGATGAAAAATACAGCCAGAAAACATGCAGAAGGCAACACAGGGGTATGTTGTGGAACAGATAAGGAATTAAAAGATCTGATCAGAACATATTACACGCAGTCAGAAGACGAATTAAAAGAAAAATTGGATAGTTTGTACAAGTGAGGTGCGATATGGGGAAACGTGAATTTGAAAAACTGAAACCATTAAAGGCATCCACGCAGATGATTCGAACCTGTAGTGCTGATATTCCGGTAAAAAGAAATATTTATCGAAAAGGTTCAGTATGGAGCCATAAATACTATAAATTCTACGATGCAGCAGTCGAGAACGGAATATTAAAAGTAGGGATTTGGCAAAGGTGCTTTTTAAGAGCACCGGGACAGAGGCCGGATTTTACAATCTACATAGACGGAAAAGCAGGAAAGTGGATGACATACAGTTCGGACGGATGGTCAAAAGCCAAGATTATCAACCTGAATTTTGCTGATCAGGAAGGCGAAATATTTGGATCATGGAACTGGAACTCTACACATGCGCTTAAGGTTGCGACAGAATACCTTGATATGCCGGCGGCTACGATACAGGAAGCGGTACGAAAGTATCAAACTAAGGACAACCTGACGGGACAGAAATATTACAGAAATGAATTATGCGGAATCGATGAATTCATGGAGGCAGTACCGGAAGTACCAAAGGGATTCAATAACGATTGGTTGATCAAGACCGGATTCAAAAGCATAACAAGTCTTATGTATCATCCGGGAAGAAAGGTCACAGAGGCATATTGCACACGATGTCAGACAGTTGTACAGATCAAGGACAAGCCAAAGCATTTGAAAAAAACGAAATGCCCGCATTGTAGAGCCGAAGCGACTTATAGAAGTTGGAACAAGCAGCAGTTGATTGAAGAAGCGAAAAGCGTTGGGATCCTGCAGGAACTTAAGGGGCGAGACGGATACTGCCTGACACGGTATAACATCAAACTGAGATACAAAAAGGCTAATGACTATAGAGAACCGGAGATTTTGCAGGGAAATATAGAACGATTCTGGCTATCATATGGATTCTGCTGGACAAGTACATTTGAAATGCATGAATACAGGCGTACGGGAGTGTATCGCTGGTGCAAAGCATCATCGCACGGAATGGGATACAGCTATTATTACGCACAGCCATCATGTGTGTTATACGAAAAAAACCTCGACAGCATGATGAAAGATACAGATCTCAAGCATCTTCCGCTGGGGAAAATATTCAAGGGAAAGTATATGGATATTGCGGAGGCACTGAAGAAAATGGACGATTATCATGAAGCGATGGAAAAAATCATAAAAGCCGGACTAAACCGATTATTCATCAAATCCATAGGAAGAAACTGTGGCTTGCCAAACGAAATAAATACAAACGGTATCAAATTAAAGGATATATTGCGGCTGGATCAGCAAAGAACAAAGATGGCAGTAAACATGGATTGCACTTTAGAAGAATTGGAGGTACTGCAGGCGGCACAAATAGCACGAATAAGCCTGGACGAAAGCCTGGTAAGAGAAATTACAAAGTATACACGATGGAAAAGTAAAGACGATATATGCATGTTCTTGCAGCAAAGAAACCTGAGAAAAATATTGAATTATTTGGATAAATTGCAGCAGGAGACGCAAGAAGAGCCGACGATCGTGCTCAGAGATTATGAGGACTATCTTGGACAGTTGGCAAGATTAAGAATTAAAGCAGACAAGCAGAACCGTTTCCCAGCGAATTTTTACCATGTACACGAGGAACTGTCGCAGATTATCCGGGAAAAGGACGAAAAATTTGAAAAGGCAAAATTGAGAGAAAAAAACAAGATTCTACGAAAAGTCGTGGAAGAAGTTAAAAGTGATTACGAAGCAAGGTCGAACACATTCGTGATCGTTTGGCCACATTCAAAGGCTGACTTCACAAAAGAAGGACAGCTTCAGCATAATTGCGTAGGAGGATATTTTGACAGGTGTGCGAAAGGCGATACTATAGTTTTTTTCTTGAGGAAAAAGGAAGAGCCGGAAAAGCCACTTTGCACAGTTGAATTCGACAAAGGGAAGCTGGTACAGTGCCGGACAAAATACAATGGTCAAGCGCCGGAAGACGTAATGAAATACATGAAGAAAATTGAGGAACATTACAAAAGGCGGCAGAAAATTAAGGAGGCGATGTGATGAATGAGGTTGTTTATAGTAAGACATACACGGAGTATAAGAGAGAGTTAGATGAAGAATTATCCAAAAGCGCAGAAAGCTTTGTTCGAATCGGCTATCTGTTAAAAGTGGCAAGAGATACGGATATCTTAGCAGAATCAGGTTACAGGAACATGGCAGAGTTTGCGAATGCGGAATATGGTTTGACAAGCACATATGTATCAAGATTTATAAGAATCAATGACAAATTTTCGGAAGGCGGCTATTCAGATCACTTGCTTCCGGAGTACCAGGGATTTGGATACGCAAAGCTAACATTAATGCTCCAGCTTCCGGAAGCGATTAATGAGGCACTGACACCAAAATACTCAAAGTCGGACATTCAGGCAATCAAGGACGAGGTGGACCAGGAGAAAAAAGTCACAGACATAGAGAGAGCACTCGAAGGGTCAGAGGAGAAACCACTGATCGAACAGGTTATTTACAATATCGGAAAAGAGCACCCGGACCTGTACCTGAAGATGTCACAGAGGATTATCGATAGGATTTGCACACAAGAGGACATAGCGGAGTGCATGGCACCACAGGGAGTTGCAACATACACAACAAGAATCAGGGGAATCGGATCCGTGATGCTCATGCTGGATGAAGAAGAATGCCATATCGTAGTTACCAGAACTGGAGAAAAAGAAGATACAACATGGGGGGATATCGGGTATCAGTGGAAAAAAATATACGGGAACAAAGAAAACTGGGAAGAAATCTATGGAGAAAAGTTTCCAGAAAAAGAGGAAATTGCACCGGTGCAAGATGTACCAAAGGTTGTCAAGCCAGTGCAGCAGTCGGCAGAAATCCCAAAAAATGAACCACAGGAGAAAGTGGGACGAGAACCGGAAGAAGTGCAGGAAAATAGGGGAAGCGAAAGCATCCCAAACAAGGAACAGACATTGCACGATGTAGAGCAAAGCATTCCGGAGCCTGATCCGATTCCGGAGCCTGATCCGATTCCAGAACCGGAGCACGTAAGTGAAGAGGATGTGGAAGTAATTGAACCACAGATTCCCGGACAGGACACCGTAGAAAATCACAGCGAATGGATGCCGGACAACACAGAAGAAAATTGCGAGGGTGTGCAGCAGTCAGAAGATGAGATAAGGGCAGCAGTTTCAGAAGAACTCGAAGCATTAAATGATTTCTGGAACGGACAGTACAACCGAAAAGCAGAGTTGATGCTGGGAATATTAAGAGAGATGCAAGACAATCTGGAAAAGTTGAAAAAAGCAGAAGAAAAGTAAAAATTCAAGGAGGAAAACGAGATGAAATTTAACAAAGCGATGAAAGCGGTAAGGCAGGGAAAGAAAGTCGGAAGAAAATGCTGGGAGAAAAACCCTAAAGGAGAAGAATATATCGAACTTAAAGAATTCGACGAAGACGAGGGATTTGAAAAAGTTGCATTCGGAGACGGGGTAGAATATTTTATCGTCAAAGATGATCTTGAAGCAGAAGATTGGGAGATATACAAGAACAATACGCTTTACTTTGGCTCACTCATGGTAAAGGGAGGCATCGTGCAGATTCCAGAAGATCCTACATACGATGGGGACATGATCGGATACAATAGACCGGACATCATCATTACAGACACAAAGCCTGGATTTGAGATTAGGTGGCTGCATTTAAAGGATAACATCTACATTTGCGATCGAGGACTTATTAATCGCGTATCATGGAACGCATTGAAAGAGGCGGGATATGTTGACGGAAAAGAGGTAACAATCGATGGAAAAAGATGCAAAATCCGCTTAATGACAGGATCTAACGGAGAATCCGGAACATACGGCAAGGAATGCCATAACGAGTGGGACGAGCTCATGGATAAATATGGAGAGGACAACAGCCTCACACACTTCGAAGACATGTACACCATTTGCCAGGAGACCGACTGTGATTATTCGGACTATCGGTCGGTTCGCGGCTACGGTTCGGCGCGCAATTACGGTAGCGGCAGTGCGACGGACACGTACACGAGCGTTGCCTTCCGCCCCGCCCTCGAAATCCTGAACCCTGAGGTTGAAAAAAATGAAGAGTAAGCAGGCAAAGGCACACGACTTTGCGCCGGAAACAAGAAAGTTGATTGTAGAGCGTGACGGAGGCAATTGCATCTTTTGCCAGAAAAAATACCACATGGAAGGCGCAGGATGGTATGCATTGACAATTCGAAGCATTATGCATTTCATCCCGCGATCCGCTGGAGGACTCGGAATACCGGAGAACGGAGCAGTCGGTTGCCAGTGGCACCACGAGATGCTCGACAACGGTAACGCCGGCAGAAGACAGGAGATGATGGAGATCTTTGAAGAGTACCTGCGCAAGTGGTATCCGAGTTGGGATAGAGCAGATCTAACATACAGTAAATGGAATTTTTAAACAAGACGGCGAAAGGGGCAGCGTCATTTCGTGATTAAGTTCACATGTTGGCGGACACCTGATAGGGACAGGGGTGGGTGATTAAGATATGGAGGGCAAATAATGAAGTTAATTGATGCTGAAAAATTTTCGAGCGGCATAGCACTGATGGAAATGTCATTTTAGAATCAGGAGACAGAAAGGAAACAGAATACAAGAGAGGTGCTATAGCCACAATGGAGGAAATAAAGAAAGTGTTATTAGAAGAAGTGCCGGCAGATTACGATGTAGACAAGGTTGTGGAACAGTTGGAGAATGAGAGAAAGTTTTGGGAGAATGCATACGACAGGAATTTGGGAAAAGAGAAAGCAAGAAGTTATGAGCATGCAATCGAGATTGTGAAAGGCGGTGGAGCAGATGCGTAAAATTGTAGAAAAGAAAATATTGCCAGAATATTTCCTCCCGGTTATTCATGGCGAGAAAACATTTGAAATCCGCAAGGACGAGGACAATTTGCAAAAGGGAGACACATTGATATTAAGAGAATGGGATGGAGAGAAATACACTGGACGCGAGACAAGCAGGTCCATTTCGTATATCTTGCGTGATGTACCACAATATGGATTAATGCCTGGATATGCAATATTCGGTTGGTAAAGGAGACAAAGCATGTTAAGAAAAAAAGATATATTGGAAATTAAGAGATTAACCAAAGACGAAAACTGCCATTACACAAAAATGCGTGGTTGCTACATAAGTGAAGATAGAGAAGTAAGAGCTACAATCAACGAGACATTCCTGAACCTGGATGAAAGCTTATATTACAAGTACCTGGACATTGCAAAGCAGATATTCCAGCCAAAATCAATCGGAGACAAGAATATCGAGCTTGAAGTTGAAAATAATGAGCAGCTCATGAATCTTGTGGAATGCAACCTCGAAGATGACGAAGCAGTTGAGAATATGTGCAGCAGTATAGCAGAATGCCTCGACATGACTCAAAACTACCTGATTCTGTTATTCCATGATGACTATGATGTTATGAAGCGGACATCAGACAATATTGATCTGGATGAATCCGAGGAAGTATACAGTTACATATTATGCGCTGTTTGCCCGGTGCGACTGGAAAAGCCGGCACTGGAAGCAAGCGAAGCCGGTATTAATTCGCTGGAACGCAAGAAAATTGTAGGAAAACCAGTGGAAGGCTTTGTATATCCGGCATTTGAGGAACGCTCGGCCAACAGAGATAAATGTTGGTATTACACAGCGACACCGGCAGATGCCAATCATGCAATGATGCAATATGCACTTTTGGCAAAAGACACATATACAGCCACAGAATACAGAAACTGGCTGGAAGAAAACTTAAAGGGCATGCTAGGTGTCGAATGTGCAAATAAGGTACTCATGGGGTTAAACGCATCCATGGAAGCCGAAGCATCAAAAGAGGAAGAATGCCAGCCGAATATCATAACACCTTCCACGCTGGAAAGCCTATTAAAGCTACGATGCACAGAATCCGAAGCAAAAAAGATCGCAAACGATTACGAAAGACTTTTTAAAAACTGCGGATATGCAAGCGCCGGGGACCTCTACAACGAGAAATATCGGGATACGTACTATGATCAGAAGAACAGGGAACGTGGCAAAGAACTGTTAAATACAGCAGCCACAGCATTATCCCATGTCGGCACATTAGATCTAGCTCGGGAAATCGAAGATTACTTGAGCAAACAGAGATAGCCTTTTGACCTCAAAAGGGATGAAATAGATATCACAATTGTAAGCCATGTTATTACCTCTCACCCATAGAGCGGTGAGAGGGGAAAGGAGCAGAAGTGTTCATATACAATCGCAAAACAAATAAGATTTTCAATCTAAATGCAGTAGCGAATATTTTTGTCGGAAGAGAAGGAGACAGCGTGTCACTTGGACTGAATAGCGGACAGATCAGCAAGTTTAAAGAATATAATTCGGAACAAGAAGCAAGAGAAGCAATCGCAATGTTGGCAGAGACGATAAGGGTAGGAAAGAGTGAGATTTTTACAATGCCTGAGAGCGAAGAACTAAAACAAAGAATCCAGCAGATGTCACTTGAACAAAAACATCATATTTCGGGGAAAAAGACGAAGGGACACGGAGGATCATGAAGCAAAAAAGCATTAAAAATATACGCAAGGAATTTAAAGAAAATGGCATATTCTATACACCTCCAGAGTTAGCAAAAAAATTACTTGAATATGTAGATATCAAGCCACAATCAGTGTATGACCCTACGTGTGGAGCGGGGAATTTATTGAAAGTATTTCCGGACGGAGTAAAAAAGTACGGGCAAGAGATAGACGAAGAACAGATTAAGCTTATCGACATTCCTAACTTTACTGGATACGCCGGAGATGTTTTGATTGACGACGGGTTTAAGGGAAAAGAATTTGATTGTATCGTGGCAAACCCGCCATTCTCTGTTAGGTGGGATCCTGAATTACTAGCGGATGATGAGCGTTTTAGTAGTTGTTCGACATTACCACCGCCATCAAAAGCGGACTGGGCATTTATGCTGCACATACTATCACATTTATCACGAGACGGAGTTGGAGTCGTATTGGAATTCCCAGGTATTTTATACAGGGGACAGAGGGAAGGCAAAGTCAGAGAGTGGTTTATCGAAAAAAACTACATCGATAGGGTTGTAAATATTCCAGGCAATACATTTGAAGATACAGCAATCTGTACATGCATTGTCGTTCTTAAAAAGAATAAAAGAACGACGGACATAATGTTCGAGAAGGATGGGATCACGAAA
>URYB01000012.1 GCA_900552085.1 uncultured Lachnobacterium sp. | reverse complement strand
TGTCAATGAGTGGTTTGCAACTTCTGCAAGTGACTCTGGTGTCTGCTCACGAAGTCCGTGCATATTCTCACGGATACGGTCAAATACAACGATCGTATCATTGATTGAGTAACCGACAATAGTAAGCATACAAGCGATAAATGTGTTACCTACAGAAATACGGATCAATGCATATGCTGTCAATACAACAAGTACATCGTGAAGTAATGCGATGATTGCACTGCTTGCAAAACGGATATCCTTGAAACGGAACCAGATGTAGAACAGCATAAAGATACATGCAACGATTACGGCCATAACCGCATTCTTACGCATTTCTCCGCTGATTGTCGATCCAATACTCTGTGTCTCAATGGTAGATTCGTCAACGCCAAACTTATCAACGAGCATGTTATTTACAGATTCACGCTCATCCAATGTCAATGTCTTTGTCTTAATTGTTACGACATTGCTGCCGGATACGGTACTTGCCTGAATTGCATTGTCATTAATTACAGATGCAACTTCCGGAACAATATCTGCCTCTACCTGCTCTACAGTGTAATCTTTTCCAAAATCTGCAGAAATGGATGTACCACCTACGAACTCAAGGCTGTAATTCAAAGCTTTGTTGCCGGATGCAGAATAACCTATCATTCCAACAAAACCTGCAACAATAATAACAACTGAAATTATAAAGAATACAACACGATGCTTCATAAAGTCGATGGTTCTTCTGACTTTTGCACGACCGTATAACTTCTCGTTTCTGCAGCCTACTGCGTAGAATGCAAGATTTAAGAGACGTGATACAACAAGTGCTGTGAACATAGATACCACAAGAGAAATCATCAATGTATAAGCAAATCCCTTAACAGTACCGGAACCAAGCCACATCAATACCAAAGCTGCGATAAATGTTGTTACGTTACCATCAATGATTGCGGATAACGCTTTCTTGTAACCTTCTTTGATGGAAGTCAGTACAGACTTTCCATTTGCAATCTCCTCACGGATACGTGAGATAATGATTACGTTGGCATCGACCGCCATACCAATACCGAGGATAACACCCGCGATACCAGGCAGCGTCAGCGTAATTTCAAACAGATAAATAAATGCTACAACGAGTGTTGTATAAATAGCAAGGCCGACAGATGCAACTGCACCGGACAGACCATAGCAGATGATCATGTAAATCATGACAAGGATCAGACCGATGATGGCTGCCTTCACGCTGGAAGAAAGAGCTTTTCCACCAAGCTGTGCACCTACAACCTGCGACTCCATCTCTTCAAGTTTTAAGTTGATGGCACCAACACGGATAAATGTAGCAAGCTGCTGAGCTTCCTCGAAATCAGCCTGTCCTTCGATAACACAGTTTCCATCGGTGATGGCTCCATTTTTAACAGATGGAACACTGATGAAGTGATCATCATAGTAGATACCGATGGTCTCACCGTTTTTATATGCGTTCTCGGTTGCTGTAGCAAACTTCTCAGTTGCATCTTTCTTAAATGAAAGTGATACAACAGGGCTCTTAGATCCTGTCGCCTGATCCTGATTGTAAGTTGCTGTAGCAGATTTTACACCGTTACCATCAAAAATAATGGATCCATCTTCTTTTAAGGAATCAATATCTTTTCCTTCTGCGATCTTGTACTCGCCAGCAGACTGGTCGTATGTATAGTTGTCTGTACCGTCGGCGCCTTTCTGTACAATAAAGTACAGGGATCCAGGACTTCCCAGGTCTTCAAGGACAGCGTTTGCATCGTATACACCAGGAATTTCAACTGTGATACGATCATCACCAACTGCATATACTGCATACTCTGTACTATAGCTTTCTGCACGCTCTTCGAGCTTTGCCACGGTATCTTCGATGTCCGTCTTTGACGGATTCTTGTCAACGATCCGGTACGTAATGGAAACACCACCGGATAAGTCCAGACCAAGCTTAATACCTTCAGACTTTGTCTTGTTGTCAGTCTTTGCCTGACTTGTGCTTGTCGCAGACATTATTGTAGTCGTATAGTATCCAAGACCAATCAGACAGGCCAGGATGACCGCAATAATTACGACGCCCTTACTTTTTTTCATCTTCGTTTCCTTCCTATTCTTTTAATTTTCCGCTTCAGCAGCTTTTATCATGATCGCACACTCGATGCGTTTCTTCTGAAGTTCACAGCCAAGATCATAAGCATCTGTGATACTTCCGTGGAAATTGTATGAGTTTGCGGCACATCCACCACTACAGTAAAACCGTGCAAAACAATTGCGGCATTTCTCTTTTGCGTAAACATTACAGCATTTGAATTCATCCTGTATGTCATTTCTCTTGATTCCATCCCATACATTGCCCATAAGGAAATCTTCATTTCCAACGAACTGATGGCACGGATACAGGTCTCCCCAAGGAGTTACCGCAAGATACTCGGTTCCTGAGCCACATCCGGAAAGACGCTTGTACACGCAAGGTCCTCCTTCTAAGTCTATCATAAAATGGAAGAAGTTAAATGCATTGCCTTCTTTGTTTCGTCTGACCATCTCGGCAGCAAGCTTGTCGTACTCTTCAAACAATACCGGAAGGTCTTCCTCTGTCAAAGCATAATCATCGGTCGGCTGAGCAACAACCGGCTCCACCGAAATCTGCTTAAATCCAAGATCTGCAAGATGCAGTACATCCTTTGAAAAATCCGTATTGTAATGGGTAAATGTACCACGGACATAATAGCGCTCCTGATTCCGGCTGTCTGCCAGTTTCTGGAATTTCGGAACGATCAGATCATAGCTTCCGGCTCCTTTTCGGAACGGTCTCATATGATCATGAACTTCCTTACGTCCATCAATACTTAATACGACATTGTCCATTTCTTTGTTGGCAAATTCCATGATGTCATCATTGAGTAACACACCATTCGTCGTGAGTGTGAAACGGAAATGCTTGTCATGAAGCTTCTCCTGCTCACGTCCGTAAGCAACCAGCTGCTTTACCACATCAAAGTTCAGCAACGGTTCTCCTCCAAAGAAATCTACCTCAAGGTTACGACGATTGCCCGAATTGGCAATCAGAAAATCAAGTGCCTGTTTTCCAGTCTCGTAAGACATCAGTGCACGTCTGCCGTGATATTCGCCTTCTTCTGCAAAGCAATATTTACAGGCAAGGTTACAGTCATGTGCAATATGCAGGCAAAGCGCCTTGACTACCGTCGGACGCTTTTTGAAATCCATAATATGATTCTCGTATACATCCTCCGTGAACAGTTCCTCGTTCTCACGAAGCTGTTCCACCTCATCCATTGCTTCTTTTATCTCCGCCTCCGAATACTTGTCCGAAAGAGCTGCAAGAATTTCTTCTTTTGTATGCTCCTCGTACATTGCGATCACATCATAGGTGACATCGTCAACTACGTGAATTGCTCCGGAGTTCACATCCAAGACAATATCATAGCCATTGTTCTTAAACTGGTGAACCACTATAATATTTCTCCTCTCTTAACACAAACAGACCGCGCGCAAGGCACGCGGTCGTTTATTTATATTTTCGTCACTCCCGTTTGTAAGTGTCCGGTTTGGTTCTCAAAAACGGGAACCTTCGCCCATGCAAAGTAATTGCTCCGCAATTAGGGCTCAGGATTGGCAAGCAAGCACGTAGTGCTTACTTGCAGTTCTCACAAGTCTGGTTTCCTACTGTGCAGGATGTCTTGCAAGCTGACTGGCAAGATGTCTGGCACTCGCCACATCCACCTTTTTTAATTGTGTTCTGTAACTTTCTTGTATTTAATGTCTTTACATGCTTCATAAGAATCTCTCCTTTTTCTCTACTTTAGGTGTAAACCCGTCTATCCATGCTATTATAGCACAGCATAATTAATATGCAAAGCTTTTTCTTGCTTTTTGCTATGATTTCTCTATGTTTTTGTGCCTGTTTTTCCAAGACGAAGCGCCCCCGCGATACCACTCAGGATGCACATCAACGGAATCGTCAGCTGTAACTGCTCAATATCCAGTGTTTTTCTCCACAGAAAAGACAGCAGAATGAGCAGTGCATAGTATGCAATTCCAAGGAATGCTCCCCAGAAAATTTTTCCTGGCAGGCAGCTTCGCCGTATCATCCGTGCCCCAAGAAAACAGGGCAGAATGTACACTGCCATCAGCCCTGCCCGTATCACCTGTGCCGACAGACGCATCTCAAAAGACAGATAGATCCACAAAAGAAACATCCCCGCCGCCAGCGCAACGGTTAGCAGCCAGCAGCCAAAGAACCGTATCGCATATCCTTGGGTTCTTTTCCGGGGATGTTCTTTTTCTGTATTATTTTCTTTGCTTTTTTGCATTTTTTCTTCCACACAAGACCTCCTACCGTATGTTCTACTGTAATCTTATGTGGAAAAGCCAATTATAATTCGCAGTTATTTACAGTTCTTGGGAATGGTATAACATCACGGATATTTGCCATACCTGTCAGGTACATCACGCAACGCTCAAATCCAAGTCCGAATCCGGCATGTCTTGCTGAACCATACTTACGTAGATCCAGATAGAACTTATAATCTTCTTCATTCAATCCAAGTTCATTGATACGTGCAAGCAGCTTCTCGTAATCATCTTCACGCTGGCTTCCACCAATAATCTCGCCGATTCCCGGAACAAGACAATCCACTGCTGCAACAGTTTTTCCATCCTCATTGAGTTTCATGTAAAATGCCTTGATCTCCTTCGGATAATCTGTTACGAATACCGGACGCTTGTAGATTTCCTCTGTCAGATAGCGCTCATGCTCTGTCTGCAGATCGCAGCCCCAGGATACTTTGTAATCAAATTTGTCATTGTGCTTGGAAAGAATGTCGATTGCTTCTGTATATGTCACACGGGCAAAATCGTTGCTCACGACATTTTCCAGTCTCTCAAGAAGTCCCTTGTCTACAAAATTATTGAAAAACGCCATCTCTTCCGGTGCTTTTTCCAATACATAATTGATGACATACTTAAGCATGCTCTCGGCAAGCATCATGTCATCCTCAAGGTCTGCAAACGCAATCTCCGGCTCGATCATCCAGAACTCTGCGGCATGTCTTGTCGTATTGGAATTTTCCGCACGGAATGTAGGACCAAATGTATAGATGTTCTTAAATGCCATCGCATAAGTCTCACCATTTAACTGTCCGGATACGGTCAGGTTGGTTGGCTTATTAAAGAAATCCTTTGTATAATCGACACTTCCATCCTCTTTTCTTGGAATGTTATTCAGATCCAGAGTCGTAACCTGGAACATTTCTCCTGCACCCTCACAGTCACTTCCGGTAATCAGTGGTGTGTGTACATAAACAAAATCACGCTCCTGGAAGAATTTGTGGATTGCATAAGCGCACAGAGAACGTACACGGAATACAGCCTCAAAAGTATTTGTTCTCGGACGTAAATGTGAAATTGTGCGCAGATACTCAAATGTATGACGCTTTTTCTGTAATGGGTAATCCGGGGTAGAAGCGCCTTCAATGGTAACTTCAGCTGCCTGAATCTCAAATGGCTGCTTTGCTTCCGGTGTCGGAACGAGTTCTCCCTTTACAATGATGGCTGCGCCGACGTTGATCTTGCACACTTCGTCATAGTTTGACAGTCCGTCTGCATAAACAACCTGAATCGGCTCAAAGAAAGTTCCGTCGTTGACAACGATAAATCCAAAGTTCTTCGAATTACGGTTACTTCTCACCCATCCTCCGATGGTCACTTCTTTGTTGGCATATTCCTGCGTATTGCGGAAAATATCCCTGATGTTTACTAACTCCATTTTGTTTCCTCCGTTAATCTAATCCCTTAATTTAAATGTAAATCCTTAGTTTTCTGTTGACTCCGCAGCCGGTTCAATGGTGACATTTGCCTGCTCTACCACATAAGAAATAGCCTTATTAATGCGATACTGCTGGCGAAGCATCTTCTTGCCATCTTCCTGGCTGCCGTTTCCATAGTAATCATATACTTCTGACTCTGTTGTCATCTGGCTGTTTCCAGAAGATACAAGATAATCTACGAACTCCTTAAAATCATCATCGGAAACCTGAATATCCTCAAGATCCGCGATACGTCCGAATATAAATTCTATCTTGATCTGTTTCTCCAGAGTTGTCTTCCAGCTTTTTTTCAGATCATCCAGTGTTGTATTGTTTGTCTTCAGATAATCATCCATCGTCTGGGTATTGGTCAGGTTATCTCTTTCAAACATTGCCTGATACTCGCCCAATCTTGCCTCCATATAATCATCCGGAATATCTACCGTACTGTTCTCGATCATATAATCTTCCACTTCATTGATAGTTGCCTGTGATTTAGAATTCTTTGCCTGGCTCTCCATCACCTTGCGTACATACTCTTTCAAATCCTTCTTTGTAGAAATATTCTGTGCCGAAAAAGCATCTGCAACCATATCATCGGTCAGCGTGTCCATCGTGACCGGCTCATAAATGCCTTTGATTTTGATTTTGAATGTGGTCTTTTTACCACCCAGTTTTTCATTATAATTATCCGGAAATGTCACATCTGTGCTGATTTCTGAACCAACTTTTGACCCAACCATTCCGTCACAGAAACCATCAATATAGGGATTCTGATTCGTCACATCGTAATTGTTGTCGACATCCAGCATAACATCTGTCGCAGAGCCTCCGTCAAAAGCCTCTCCGTCCAGATACCCAGTATAGTCCACCTTGACATAATCGCCTTCCTGAACGGTATCACGATCCTTGATTTCTATGCCCGCGATTCCATAATATGGAAGAAGCGACAGGATATTTTTTTCCACGCCTTCATCGGTAACATCATAATTACCGGAAATTGTAACATCGATTTCTTTGTAGTCCGCAAGCTTGCTTACCTGCTTTTCCAGATCAATATCCATCTGGGCACTGCTTGGACCATTGTACGTCACCTTTGCATTCTCAGTTGACTGTTCAGTGTCCTGTGTCTTGGCGTTTCCACATCCGTTGAATGCCAGAACGGTTGTCATGCACAACATCAGTGCAATGATTCTTTTCTTCATAATAATATACGATCCTTTCCCACCCAATCGGGTCTATAACTTAACTAATTTAACATACCATAATTTACCCAAAATTACAAACTTTATATATCTTCGTTGATTTTTATAAAAAATTTTGCTACAATGATTAGCAGAAAAAATAGGAGGGTCCCATCGTGTCACCAGTAGCAAAAGTATTATTAGTAATTGCCATCATCCTTCTTGTGGTTATGGTTGTACTGTACTTTCTCGGCAAGAAAGCACAAAAGAAAAAAGAAGAACAGGATGCACAGGTTGCGGCTGCAGCACAGTCCGTATCCATGCTGATCATTGACAAAAAGCGAATGCGGCTAAAAGATGCCGGTCTGCCACAACAGGTTTTAGCACAGACCAACAAATTGATGCAGCGTTCCAAGCTTCCAATTGTAAAAGCAAAAGTCGGACCAAGAGTTATGACTTTTATTGCAGATGAAAGAGTTTTCGAAGAGATTCCGGTAAAGAAAGAAGTCAAGGCTACCGTAAGTGGTCTGTATATTACCGGCGTGCGTGGTCTTCGCGGTTCATTGGAAAAGCCTCAGGGCAAGCAGAAAAAAGGACTTCGTGCAAAGCTTCAGTCACAGTATGACAAAGCAAACAAGAAGCTTCAGGAAGAAAAACAGAAGAAATAAAGTACAAAAGAACTGCCGTAATATGGCAGTTCTTTTTCATATCTTTTAGAGTATGTGAAATTCTGTGCTTCGCTGTGGATTTGCTTTCAGGCGAATATGGCAGTCTGCCACATGCTCATTATTGATTTCCAGCTCATATTCCACTTCCACGACGATCTCATCCTCTTCTTCCGCAATATCCACACGATACGCATCGATGCCAATGAGCAGACTTCCATACGGCGTGTGATAATACGTCACATTCTTTTTGTTCTTCTCAAAGACCATATGTACATTCACAATTCCTTTTTTGGTCAGCTCCATATAATCTTTGGAAACCTTTATGATATTTTTCGTAACCTTTGCCTGTCCTTCTTCGACATCTTCATAGAGGAAAAAATGCTTTCCATTACGGAAATAATATTCTCCCGGAGATATGGTTTCCACGGTATCTTTTTGTTCATCCTCTGCAATCTGTAATCCCCGGATTGCAAGCAGTACTTCTTTTGTCATGATTGCTCCTTACTGTAATTCTTTATGTATCATAACTGTTTTATCGGAAATATTCAAGAAATTTAAAGCGAATCTCCAATTTTCCCGAATTAAACACATCTGCATACTCTTCCGGTGTAAGCACTTCACGCAATGCCTCGTCTGCTTCTTCATCCACGATCTCGTAGACCGTTCCCTGAAAGCACATATTCGGATATAGCACGCACCACCAGTTATGTCCACCGCCTTTTCCGAGCGTCACTTCCAGTGCCTCGTATTCTCCTGCCGGAAATGTATAGTCCCCATAGGTTTTTTCTGGGAACTGTACATGGGCAAGTTCTGCGGCTGCACCGTAAGTATATCCATTGTCTTCAAGAGTCTTTTCGGCAAGCGCTACGATATCATCCATATTCTCCGAAACGATCTTTTTTGTTTCCTCCAGGTTTTTGCTGTCTGCAAGTTTCGGTCCCATCATCTTTCCGATAGCATCTCTTACCTTTATTTTGACCGCCTGGTCTTCTTCGCTGTCGCTGTTTGCCAGAATATGAAAACGCAAAATCTTCTGGGCGATTTCCGGCTGAAGCGGGTCAGCTTTCGCCTGCTGCATTTTTCCACTTTCCGCCAGAACAAGAATCCCCAGCAGAAGTATTGCGCCAATTATTTTTTTCCCGTTATGCTTTCTCATACGAACCTCCAAATATGTATTGCCTACTATAAGACTGTCCATATTTGAAAGTTCTAAACATTTTTTTGATTCATCTCCGATTACTACATGTTTCGATGCTATCTTTCATCCGTCTATGATTTTTCTTCCTGCCGGTTCTCCATGATCGATCACATAATTGCTCTCCCACACCATTGCCTGATCCCGCACCGTCAGATACGGAAATTGCAACACCTGACGCTGATTAAGCTGTTCATCCAGCAGAATGCCAAGATTCAAAAGACGGATCTGTTTTTCCGACTCATGGTTCTGCAGATATGCTTCGATGTAGGACCCTAAATCCTCCGGCAGATTTTCCTCAATCGCATACAGATCATCGGCAGTATCCGTAAAGCAGACATACGTGTTTCTCGGATACAATTCTTTTTCCCGCAAATAAGAAAGCATCTCCGTAAAATGTGCCTCATCCTCCGCAAACTGCTGCCCGATCACAAGAACTTTCATATGATTGCAATCCGCAGTCTTACTCAGCTGCCCTTCATATTCATGCAGTGCTTCCGCAAAATTTGCTCCACTGCTCATCGCCGCATTGACCTTCGCCTCTGCCAGATCTGTATTCTCCTTCTGGCTCAGTTCCGGAAATCCATAAGAGAATAAAATCTGTGTATCGTTTTTATCCACCGCAGCCATCATCGGAAAACACCGGTCTTCCAGCTCCGTGGCACCGCAGCCTGTAAGCTGCATGGTTCCTGCGAGGCAGAGCACCAGCAGAATTCCATTCACCACAGTTCGCTTTCGTTTTGCTTTGCCCACCACAAGAATCAACAGTGGAAAAAGCACAAGAAACGGCACGCCGAGCCAGCGCATATAGGCAATATACCATTCCGTCAGGTTTCCATAGCAAAACCATTCCGCCACAAGAAATGTCAGGACCAGAACGCCTCCAAGTGTCCCCCACTTTTTCCAGTCCATCCTCCCCTTTTTCTGTTCCGATGTCTTTTCTGTTTTTTCATTTTTCCCGCCGGGAAGCAATTGATACAGAATCTTTTCTGCATAAAACAAAAACACGCCCACCAATGCAAACAATGTAAAAAACCAGATTGCAATCATAAATGCATCCAACCGCTTGACAAAGCCACCCCGCAGATGAATATTGCTCATAAGAATGACTGCCGGATACTGCATCGTTCCAAGCGCCCGATTCCCAAAATTTCCAAGCAATATCATATACATGATCAGAAGAACAATTACCGCAAACCATAAAGCAGCATACACAGATGCAATCATCTTTTTCCGGCTCTTTTGCTTCACATACGCCGGGAAAAAAAGCACCAGAAAAAGCGGCGTAAGATAGCAGAACACTTCGAATCCCCCATCTGCCACAGAAGATACCGAATGGGTAAAAAACGGGCCCATATATGAGAAATCCACATCATTTGCCGCAATCACAAACATAATCAACAATGGAACAAATAAAATCCAGAAAAGTACTTCATAAACACGCGCACGGCTTTCGATTCCTGAACGTATGGCATACGCCGTCACCAGCAGTATCAGCACAAGAATCAGTGTGTAGGATTCCTCTCCCACAAGACTTTTTTTCATGACATCTGCAAACACGTACGCGCCGTATCCCGCCTCTATGATACAGTGCATCAGTAAAAGAACACCAAGAACAACGGACAGCCAGACAGAAAGTGACTTTTTCATATAAGATGTCGGCTCCCCATCCATCTCCCGCATAACCCTTGCCAGATACCACAAATAAACCGACGACAATCCCCCTCCGGCTACGATGGCAAACAGACCATCACACCCGTTCAGCTGTGCCAGTACTCCCGGAAGTACGAGGGTGCTCATACCAATAAAATCAAAGACGAACAGCCGAAAAATCTGCCGCGTCGAAATCCTATTATTATCTGAAAACATGAATTACTTTCCTCCCCTGTTCCGTTCCCGCAGGCGCACCCGCTGGTCCCTTTTCGCATAGATTGGTCTCTTGCGAATTTTGCGGAGCGGTGCCCGCCAGATTGAATCACGTTCGTCCGCATACCCGGTAAGATCTGCTCCCACAAACGGCATCAGATATGGAATGCCGAAGCTTTTCAGTCGCGACAGATGAATGAGCACCGTGAGCATTCCAAGCAGAAATCCAAAAAAGCCCAGCCATGCGCACAATGCGATCATATAAAATTTTAAAATGCGGAAAGAAAACGCAAATTCCTCATTCGGTATTGAAAATGAACAAAGCGCTGTGAAAGCCACTACAATGACAACGATCGGACTGACGATATTGGCATCTACAGCTGCCTGACCGATAATCAGTCCTCCAACGATACCGATTGTATTTCCCATCGCTCCGGGCAATCGCACCCCCGCCTCCCGCAACAATTCAAAAGATACCTCCATCAGCACCACCTCAAGCGCTGCCGGAAACGGCACCCCGATCCTTGCCTCCCAGAATGAGAGTAACAACGGTGTCGGAAGAATCTGTGTGTGAAAATTCGTCACTGCAAGATACAGGCCCGGCAGCGTCATCGCAAAAAAAGCCGCCAGATAGCGCAAAATTCTTGCGAATGTCGCAACTTCAAAGCGATTGTAATAATCATCGCTGGTCTTCAGAAACGAATTAAAATCGGTTGGCAGAATCAGTGCCACCGGCGAATTGTCACACAGAAGGATCACGCGCCCCTCAAGGAGCGCGGTTGCTGCACGGTCCGGCCGCTGCGTCGTCTGAAACTGTGGAAAAGGCGAATACCATTTCTCCTCTGCCAGCTGTTCTAATACACCGCTATCCAAAATTCCATCAATCTCAAATCGCTGCAATCGTTTTTTTACTTCCGCAATCACATCCGGATAAGCCAGATCTTTCATGTACACCAGATCAATGGCTGTGTGTGAACGCACGCCCTCCTGTATTTCCTCCACTTTCACTCTGGTGGAACGGATACGTTTCCGGATCAATGCCGTGTTCGTTTTAATCGAATCTGTAAAACCCTCTTTTGATCCACGGATTACTTTTTCCGAATCCGGTTCCTGCACGCCCATGCCAGGATACCCTTTGTCCGCAATCTTTAACGCTTTTCCATATCCATCGATAAACAGGATTGCATCTCCTGTCAGCATGCCGGCTGCTGCATCTTCCAGATATTCATAAGGTGTAACATCTGCGATTCCCAACGCATTTTCATCCAGTGTCTGATTGATTTTCTCCTGCGGCATATGTTCCAACGCCGCAATCATCTGCCCCAAAGCGGTATTTTCCACGAGAATATTGGATACTGCCACCTCGATATATGCCAGAAAACATTTGCGGGTTTTGCCACTGCCAAGCATCATCTCGCGCATCTTTATATCAGCGCAATCCGCAAACAGTGCTTTGTATGCATCTATATTTTTTTGAATCTGTGTGGAAATTCTTGTCATGCAAATCTCCCCTTTCATCTACTGCAAACCTGTTTTTGCCGTACAGGGAATCCCAAAACAATTTCCCATGCAGCAAAAAAGAGCAGTTGCATCGCGCATCTGCTCTTACTTTGCCCCATTTGGGAGATTATATACATTTATTCCTGTTCCTGAATCACCATCTTAACTGCTTCCGCCTGATTTGCCACATGCACATGCATCGCTTCCACAGCATTCTTGACATCCCGGTTCTTAAGGCTATCTAATATTGCCTCATGCTCCGCAATCAGTGTCGGATAATTCTTTGGATCTTTGATATACTCGACACGGTAGCGATACACCTGCTCGCGCAGATTGTTCAAAAGCGTTACCAGCTTCGGATTGCCGGTTGCCTCATAGATCACATCATGAAAGCTTACATCGGCTTCCGCGATTTTTTTTACATTACCCGTCTGTGTGCTTTTTTCAAAAAGCTCCTTCACATCTTCAAGCTGCCTTAACTGCTCATCGCTGATTTTCTGACATGCAATACGCACAGCAAGCTCGTCGAGTGCATCCCGGATTTCCAATACATCTTCCATATCCTTGAGTGTCATCTTTGCCACTTCCGCACCCTTGCGCGGGGTGGTCACTGCGAGACCTTCCTGCTCCAACATCCGAATCGCCTCACGGATCGGGGTACGGCTCACTCCAAGCTTTGAAGCCAGCTGCAACTCCATCAGTCGCTCTCCAGGCTTAAGGTCTCCTTTTAAAATAGCTTCTCTCAGCGTATTGAACACAACGTCTCTCAGTGGCAGATACGCATTCATATTCAGCGTTAAATCATCTGTCATATTCTCATTCTCCATTCTCTGCTCGTTGTAATAAAACTATCTGCGATTGTTATAGATTGAGGTAAGATACACTTGTTTCGCAAGTCCGGACGCTTTCATCTCTGCCCGTGCCCTCCGGGCAGTCTCCTCATCTCCAAAAAGACCAAATACAGTCGGTCCGCTGCCGCTCATCATGGAAGCTTTCGCTCCTGACTTTAGCATCTGCTCCTTAATCTGTGCAATGACCGGATAATTCGGGATTGTCACTGTTTCCAGTACATTTCCCATATCTGCACAGATATTATCGAGATCTGAATTTCGAATATCCGTGATCAAAGCATCGATATCCGGATGCGGCGTCTGTTCATTAAGTTTGAGATTCTGATATACAAATTTGGTAGAAACCGAAACCGCCGGTTTTGCGATCAATACCGGACATTTGACCATCGGAGGCAGAGAAGAAAGTTTCTCTCCGATGCCTTCTGCCAATGCGGTTCCCCGCATAATGCAGTACGGAACATCCGCGCCGATCTGTACACCGCGCTCCATGAGATCCTTGCGCTTTAATTTCAAACCAAACAATTGATTCATTCCATAAAGCATCGCTGCTGCATCGGTACTTCCGCCTGCCATACCGGCAGCAACCGGAATGTGCTTGTTCAGTTCTACAGATACGCCTGTGTGAATATCAAATTCATCCATCAGCAATTTTCCGGCTTTATACACCAGATTGTTTTCATTGACCGGAAGAAAACTCAGGTTCGAATGAATCTGAATGCCCGGCGCCTCACTTTTCTGAATCAGGAGCTGATCATACAGGTGAATCGTCTGCATCACCATGCGCACCTCGTGATATCCGTCTTCCCGGCGTCTGACTACATCCAGTCCCAGATTAATCTTCGCTAATGCCTTTAACTTAATTTCATCCATGTGTATTTCCTCTGTATTTTGTATACAACAATTGTACCATAAGAAAGTTTTGCGGTCAAATCCGCGTCTATCATATGAGAAAAATAATCATCTGAATTTTATTCTTTGCACTTTTTTCCGAAAAAATAAGTCATAAAATAAATCACAGAAGCAATAATGACAATGGTCGGTCCGGTTGCCACATTGGTATAATACGACAGCACCAGTCCCACCACACCGGAAAATACGGAAAAGATCACAGAAAACAGATGATACTCCCGCATGTTTACCGAGATATTCCGGCTCGAAGCTGCCGGAAGAATGAGCAGCGCATTGATGATCAGAATGCCGACCCATTTGATGGAAAGTGTTACGATCAAAGCCACTAACACAGCAAAGATATTGTCCATCAGCCGCACTGGAATCTGCTTGCTGCCCGCCAATGCCCGGTGAATACAGATTGCATTCAGCCAGTTGAAACAAACCACCCAGAACACAATCGTCACTACAAATATTGCCACAAGATAAAAGATCTCACGTCTCGTGATACTTAACACATCTCCCACGAGGATACTCGAGTACTTGCTGAAATTACCGCCTTTTGAGAGAATTGCAAGTCCAATCGCCACTGAGCAGGAAGAGAATACCGAAATAATCGTGTCTGTCGCAATCCCTGCGCTTCCGATTTTGTTTAAAAGCAAAGCAAACACAATGGCAAACAATATCATGGAAATATTCGTATCCTGCATGCCGCAGACAACGCCCACAGCGATTCCGGTCAGTGCCGAATGTCCAAGTGCATCCGAAAAATATGCCATCTTTTTGTTTACGATCATCGTGCCCATCAGTCCGAACAAAGGAGTGATGATCAGAATCGCAATCAACGCATTTTTCATAAAGCCATAATCCAGCCAGGCAAACCAGTTACTCATCTGCATTCTCCTCCTTGATCCATTTTTCTTCATTTCCTATCGAAAAAATCCGCTCAAACTCCGGACTGTCATACACTTCCCGGACAGTGCCCTGCTTTAAAACCGTCTTGTCCAGAAGCACCACATGGTCCGCATATTTTGCCACATAATCCAGATCATGGGAAATCAGTATGATCGCCAGATCATAATGTTCCTTAAGATATGTCATCGTTCGGAAAAAAAGCTCCATACCATTCTGGTCGATGCCGGATACCGGCTCATCTAAAAGCAGCAGATTCGGCTCATCCATAACTGCTAACGACAAAAGCACACGCTGCAGCTGTCCGCCGGAAAGGTTGCACACCTGCTTGTCAATGAGGTCTTCTGCCTCGAACACGCGCAGATTCTCTTTGATTTTTTCATAAAGCTTGCGGCTTTTTGGCAGAAATACCGGATAATGCGATTCGTAACTTGCCAGCAGATCATACACACTGACTGGTGTGTCTTTCTCGATATTGACCGACTGCGGTACATATCCGATTTTCAGTTTCTGCATTTTTCCATCTTTGGTATCGCGGAATTCAATATCTCCGGTATGTGGAATATTGCCTAACATCGCCCGGATCAGAGTTGATTTTCCCGCACCGTTTTTTCCAATGATCGCATTGAGCGATCCACAGTGAATGTGCAGATTCACATCATCCAGCACAATCTGTTCATTGAATTTTACGCCAAGGTGATTTACCTTGATACAATGAAACCCACAAGGGTTAATAATCTTGCGCATGGCTGCGCTCCTTTCTATCTGTCCAGATACTGCTCGAGAATGTCCATATTCTTTGCCATTCCCTCCAGATAACTGTCCGCATCATAGTTTCCTTTGTTCAGAGGATTGAGATACAGCACCTTCACATCGGATTCGGCCTCGATCGTATCTCCGGTGCTTTTTCCGTACAATTCCTCTGCCAGTATATATTTTACATGATCCTTTTTGACTGCTGCGAGCACATCTGCAATCTCTCCGGCGCTGACCTGCCGCTCTTCGTCCAGGTCCAGCACATAGCTGACATTCAGACCATAATCCTCTGCCACATAATCATAAGCTTCGTGGAACAGGATTACATTCTGTCCGTTTGCCGCTTCTGCAATCTTTTTCTGACGCTCCTTCAAAGGCTCCAGCTTTTCTTTATAGGCTTTTGCATTTGCCACATACAGATCTTTGTGGGGTGGATCAGCTTTTCCCAGTTCATCTGCAATTGTCTGTACCTGCGTTTCGTACGCTGCAATGCTCATCCATGCATGTGCATTCTCCTCGTCCTCCTCGGCAAGAAGCTGCACATTCTCGCATGCCTCAATGATCGTAAGATCCGGATAGGCTGCCGCCACATCTTTCATAAATGATTCAATTCCGCCACCGTTGATGATAAACACATCCGCAGTGCTCAAAAGCTTCATGTCCTCCGGTGTCAGCTGAAAGTCATGCAGACAGCCGGTCTGTGGTTCACTGAGATTCTCAAGTCTCACGTCCCCGGCATCCCCGATAACATTCTCTGCTGCAATATACATCGGATAAAAAGAAGTAACTACTGTAAGTTCTTTGGATGCGGGCGCTTCCTGATTGCGCGCCGCCACAGTTCCGATAAGAACAGACACCAGCAGAATACCGGCCAGCATCAGACATACAAATAAATACTTATTCTTTTTCATAGAAAACCTGACACTATCCTTTCTTTTTATTTGCGTTCTTTTTTGCCGCTGCTTTCTTCTTTGTTTTCTTTGCCACCGGACGATCTGTTGCTTTCCAGCGCGGCTTGCGGGCAGGTGCATCCTTCTCCTGCGCCTGTTCTTTTTGTTTCTGTTGTTCCTTTTTCTTTTGTTTCTCAAGAATTTCTTCCGGGATTTCCACAAGGGAATCAATCAGCTCCCAGATTTCTTCGCGTCCCTGCTTTGTCTCTGCAGAAAACGGAATTACTATGGATTCCGGTTCCATCTGCAGCACCTCCCGGATCATCTGTACGTGCCGGATGACCTGTCCACGTTTTAACTTGTCTGCTTTGGTCGCAATGATGATCGGTGCATATCCCTGATGCTCCATCCATTCGTACATCAGCTGATCATTCTCCGATGGCTCGTGGCGGATATCAATCAACAGAAACACAGCTTTCAGGCGCTTGGAAGTATGCAGATAATTCTCGATCATCTGTCCCCACTTCGCCTTGATTTCCATATTTGCGTTGGCATAACCATATCCCGGAAGATCCACCAGATACATTGCATCATTGACATTATAAAAATTGATCGTCTGTGTCTTTCCCGGCTGGGATGATGTGCGGGCCAACGCTTTTCGGTTCATCAGCGCATTGATCAGGGATGACTTTCCCACGTTTGACTTTCCGGCGAAAGCCACTTCGTCGAGCATATTGTCCGGAATCGTACTCGTAATTCCACACACGGTTTCCAGATTTACATTTTTTATTACCATACGGTACCTCTTTTCTACGATAAAAAAGTGTGCACTTACTTTTGCAGTGTAACAATAAAGGCTGTCTTATACAAAAGCAGCCTTTATTACCTGATCCATATGTTCCACCAGAAGTATTTCCATTCCTTCTGTAATTTCTTCTGCGATCTCGCTGAGATCTTTTTCGTTTTCTTTTGGAACGCATACAGTACGCATTCCTGCATTCTTTGCTGCCAGAAGTTTTTCCTTGAGACCTCCGATTGGAAGCACCCGGCCCCGCAGCGTGATCTCTCCGGTCATTGCAATATCTGCCCGCACCGGATGATTGGTAATGGCAGAAAGCATGGCAAGTGCCATCGTAATACCTGCCGACGGTCCGTCTTTCGGTACCGCGCCCTCCGGAATATGAATATGGATATCATTCTGCTGGAAAAATTCCGGCTTCACGTCATACTGTCCACTGATCGAGCGAATATAACTGATACCGGTCTGTGCAGACTCTTTCATGACATCTCCAAGCTTTCCGGTTAGTACTACACTTCCCTTGCCCGGCATCACATTGACTTCAATCTCCAATGTCACGCCTCCAACGCTTGTCCATGCAAGTCCCCGGACAATTCCAACTTCATCCTTCTTATTTTTCTTGTCCGGACGATACTTTGGCTTACCAAGATACTCTTCAAGATTGCTAGCAGAGACACGGACTTTGTCGGTCTCCTTCTCATAAAGCTTTCTCGCACTCTTGCGGCAGATTTCTCCAATCCGGCGCTCAAGTCCACGGACACCGGCCTCTCTCGTATAGAAAGAGATCATATCCTTTAATGCCTTGTCTGTGATTTTTAACTGGCCTTTTTCAATTCCGTTCTTTGCGAACTGCTTTGCCATGAGATGATCCTTTGCAATATGGAACTTCTCATTCTCCGTATAGCTGCTCACCTCAATGATTTCCATACGGTCCATCAAAGGACGCGGAATATCCTGCAGCGAATTTGCACTTGCAATAAAAAGCACTTCCGACAAATCAATCGGCAGCTCTACATAATGATCACGGAACTTGTGATTCTGCTCCGCATCAAGAACCTCGAGCATCGCCGATGCGGTATCGCCTTTGTAATCACTGCTCATCTTGTCAATCTCATCCAAAAGCATGAGCGGATTGCGCACTCCCGCCGTCCGAAGTCCAGCAACAATACGTCCCGGCATCGCACCCACATAAGTTCTTCTGTGACCGCGAATCTCCGCCTCATCCCTGACACCACCTAAGGAAATACGCACATATTCCTTGTCCAGTGCCTTGGCGATGGAACGGGCAATACTTGTCTTACCGGTTCCCGGAGGTCCTACCAGACAAATGATCGGGCTTTCGCCTTTTCCTGTCAGATTACGGACTGCA